>CANQWY010000005.1 GCA_947627675.1 uncultured Bacilli bacterium | reverse complement strand
CTTTTCACCTTTCCCTCACGGTACTTGTTCACTATCGGTCACTAGAGAGTATTTAGCCTTACGGGATGGTCCCCGCGGATTCCGACAGAATTACACGTGTTCCGCCGTACTCAGGATACCTTAAAGAGACTAGTTCATTTCGTTTACAGGACTTTCACCTTCTATGGTATAGCTTTCCATCTATTTCAACTATAAACAGGTTTTCTTACTCTTATACAAAGGTCCTACAACCCTAAGTCCGAAGACTTAGTTTGGGCTATTCCCTGTTCGCTCGCCACTACTAAGGGAATCGATTTTTCTTTCTGTTCCTCCAGCTACTAAGATGTTTCAGTTCACTGGGTTGCTCTCTCTATTCCTATGTATTCAGAATAGGATAACAGTGCATTACCACTGCTGGGTTCCCCCATTCGGAAATCTCCGGATCAAAGCGTACTTACTGCTCCCCGAAGCATATCGTTGTTCGTCACGTCCTTCATCAGCTTCTAGTGCCAAGGCATCCGCCATGCGCCCTTAATAATTTAACCACCATTTAATTGATATTACTATCCTAATTTGATGAGATTTAAATTATTATGCACTTAATAAACATAATAATTCGTCGTATTAATCGCTCGTTTGATTAATACAACCACAATATCAAGTTTTCAAAGAACTATTATCTCAAGGTTCAACACCTTAAAATATGAGAAATCAAAATGATCTCTCAAAACCAAGCAAAACGTTTGTAGCTAAGATACTAAAGATTACTCCTTAGAAAGGAGGTGATCCATCCCCACCTTCCGGTAGGGATACCTTGTTACGACTTCACCCCAGTCACCGATCCTACCTTAATTGGCCCCCTCCCAAAAGGGTTAGGCTACCAGCTTCGGGTATTACCGACTCCCATGGCGTGACGGGCGGTGTGTACAACACCCGGGAACGTATTCACCCCGACATTCTGATTCGGGATTACTAGCGATTCCAACTTCATGGAGTCGAGTTGCAGACTCCAATCCGGACTGGGACTGGCTTTACAGTTTTGCTCCCCCTCGCGAGTTCGCTTCTTTTTATACCAGCCATTGTAGCACGCCTGTAGCCCTGGACGTAAGGGGCATGATGATTTGACGTCATCCCCACCTTCCTCCGATTTGTCATCGGCAGTATCCTTAAGGTTCTCATCTTACTGTTAGCAATTAAGAATAAGGGTTGCGCTCGTTATCGGACTTAACCGAACATCTCACGACACGAGCTGACGACAACCATGCACCACCTGTCTCCGGTGTCCCCCGAAGGGGCCTTCCTCTATTTCTAGTGGCTTTCACCGGGATGTCAAGCCCAGGTAAGGTTCTTCGCGTATCTTCGAATTAAACAGCATGCTCCACCGCTTGTGCGGGTGCCCGTCAATTCCTTTGAGTTTCAGCCTTGCGACCGTACTACTCAGGTGGGATACTTAATGTGTTAACTTCAGCACCGGTTGTCCGACACTTAGTATCCATCGTTTACGGCGTGGACTACTAGGGTATCTAATCCTATTTGCTCCCCACGCTTTCGTGTCTCAGCGTCAGTAATGGCCCAGCAAGTCGCCTTCGCCACTGGTGTTCCTTCTAATATCTACGCATTTTACCGCTACACTAGAAATTCCACTTGCCTCTACCATACTCTAGTTATACGGTTTCTCTGGCTTACCGAAGTTAAGCTTCGGGCTTATACCAAAGACCTATATTACCGCCTACGCACCCTTTACACCCAATAAATCCGGATAACGCTCGCTCCCTACGTATTACCGCGGCTGCTGGCACGTAGTTAGCCGGAGCTTTCTTGAAAGGTACCGTCACTTCTAGGTCATTCCCTACCTAGCTCTTTCTTCCCTTACAACAGAAGTTTACAATCCATAGGACCTTCTTCCTTCACGCGGCATTGCTCGTTCAGGGTTCCCCCCATTGACGAATATTCCTAACTGCTGTCTCCCGTAGGAGTCTGGGCCGTGTCTCAGTCCCAGTGTGGCCGTTCACCCTCTCAGGTCGGCTACGCATCGTTGCCTTGGTGAGCCCTTACCTCACCAACTAGCTAATACGCCGCAGGCTCATCTCTAAGCGGAGCTTTGAGGCTCCCTTTTAATATAATTAGACGTATCTATTTACATTTTATCAGGTATTAGCAACCATTTCTAATTGTTATCCCTGTCTCAAAGGTAGATTTCCTACGTGTTACTCACCCTTGCGCCACTAGATGGTTTTCCATTTCCAATTTCGTGCAAGCACTCCATCTTCTTTGGGCCATCTCGTTCGACTTGCATGTCTTAGGCATGCCGCCAGCGTTCATCCTGAGCCAGGATCAAACTCTCAATTTTTTTTCGTTTGTCCTTTGCTACTCATTGAATTAACGTTTTGCTTAGTTTTCAAAGATCATTTTTGCTTCTTTTGAAAGCTGTGCCACTACTATATCAAATTTCTTTGAATTTGTGAAGTCTTTTTTTTGATTTTTTTTTATTTTTTTATTCAACTTCTCTTTTTTGTCTCAGCACGGTTATTAATATAGCAAAATTAATTAATAAAGTCAAGCAATTTGTATAACTTTATTAATATTTTTATAAATTTAAAAAAAATAAAAAAAATTAGTAAAATTTATAATATATTACTAATTAAAACCTTTTCTTATAAGATGCTGCTTAACCATATATTCTAACTCACTTCCACTATATTTATTAGAAAGCTTTAATCTTAATTTTTCTTCTTCTTTTTTCTTAATTAAAGTGTCATTACCAAACTCTATATTATCCATTACTTCTTTTATTATATTATTATCAAAACCTTGATAACATAAATAATTATATATTTTTCGTTTCATGTATAAATTACCTTTATCTTTATTTGATTTAAGCATTTTATTTATAATTTTATTAATTTTTTCATATTGAATTTCTTGATTATAATTATCAACAACCATCGAAATAATTTCTTTTGAAATTCCTTTTTTTAACAAATCATTTTTTATTAAATTTGGTCCATGCAATGTAACTAATATTTTTTCATTAAATAAATTACTAGCATATAAATAATCATCAAGATACTTTTGTTCACATAATTTATTAATCACAAAATCAATTTCTTTTTCATTATAATCTTTTTTTAGTTTATTTTTAACTTCAAAGACACTCCTATTTTTAAATTTCAAATAATTAATGGCACTATAATAGCAATCCCATAATCTATTTTCTTCTAGAAGATTTTCCATATTATTATCTATATCTTTATTTAACAATAATTCATATTTTAGAATTACTTCCTCATACAATTCTACTTCTTTGTAATTATCAAATATTATTAAATATTTATTACCTCTTAGTTTTTTGCATTTTAAAACTTTCATTATATATCACCACCAATATTGAAATTATATATAAAAAAACCACTTATATATAAGCAGCAAAAAATTATTTATTATCTCTTTTTATTTTTATAAGTCCTGCTTCTACCTCTTCCAAGGCTCTTCCTATATTTTTAGAACTTTTATATTCGTATTCTCTCATCTGTAAATACTCAGTCTTAGAAATTTCTTTACTTCTCCTAGCTGCGATATGAACAAGCTCATATTTTGATGAAACAATATTAAGCAACTTATCTATAGATGGATAAATCATAGTATCACACTCCCTTAATACTAGAATATTATGTTATTTATATTTATGCAAGTAATCTGACATAATTAGACATTTTATTGACAAATTATCAAAACAAAAAAATCACCGTAGTGATTTCTTTTAGTAAAATTATCAATATTATCTAAATTGTGAACATGAACCACATTGAACATTGCTTACAACATTTTCTTCACAGCAAGAATATTCTGGTCTGTAAGTATGACGGTAAACATGATGATTTATTATTCTAGTTCTTATAGGACATACATGTGACTGCCCTTTTTTGTTAGACCTTATTAAATGTAACATTAATATTTATAGTTTTATTCTCATATATTTCTATTCTATCAACTAGATTAATTATAAGTTCTCTATTAGGTTCTTTCATAGATAAAAATTTATTAATATATTCTATTATAATTTTATTTTTAGATTTTTCATTTATTGTATCATTAATATTATCATTTAATTCATTATATTTTTTTTGTTTTATAGAAAGTTCAGTTTCTAATTTTAATTTAACTCTTTCAAATTGTTCTTCGGTAATTTTTTTATTTAACATATCAATATAAATGTCATCTAAATTATTATTAATTTGTTTAATATCATTATTAAGTGTCTGTAGTTCTTTTTTATCATTAACTTTACTCATTTTATCTAAATTAGATAAAACATTATTTTTAATCTTATCTTTGCTAATATAATTTAAACACATTTTAGTAAGTGAATTAATAATTATTTTCTCTAACTCATCATAATTATTTGAATGAGTTGTGCAAAGTCTTTGCTTCATATAAGTTCGATAGTAATTACAAATAGTATAACATCTATTATCTTTTTTTCTTCTAGATGTAATTGATATTGGATGTCCACAATCTGCGCAATACAAAAGTCCATCTAGTAAATGATTTTCTTTTTTTTCATTTCTTCCCTTATTTTTTGGTATTATTTTTTGAACTTCATAAAATATCTCTTTATCAATAATTGCTTCATGAGTATTTTCAACAATAATATAATCACATTCATTATTTTTAACGACTTTTTTCACTTTATAATTTACTTTACTTCTTCTATTTTGTACCATATCACCTATATACATTCTATTAGTTAAAATATCTCTTATTGTTTTCGAGTGCCACTCTCCATATTTTAAATTATAATGACTTTTCCATTCAAAATTATAGTATTGGGCTGGAGTTTTAACTCCTTCATTAGTTAATTGTTTCGCTATTTTAAAAAAAGATAAACCTTCTAAACACATATCAAATATTTTTTTAACTATATCTGCTTGTTCTTCATTTATTACTAAATGATTTTTATCATTATTATCTTGATCATACCCAAACGGGGTTCTACCTCCTACCCATTTACCTTCTTTCATTTTAGCTTTTAAACTAGATTTTATCTTTTTTGAAATATCTTTAGCATACATATCATTCATTATAGCTTTAAATGGTGTAATATCATTATTAGAACTATCTAAAAAGGTATCTATGTTGTCAGTGACTGCAATATATCTAACATTATGCTCCGGAAAATACTTTTCAATTAAATTACCCGTGCCAATATAATCTCTCCCTAATCTTGACATATCTTTCGTAATAACCATATTTATTTTACCTAATTCTATATCGTTTAATAATCTATTAAAATCTGGTCTATCAAAATTAGTTCCTGAATATCCATCATCAATATAAATATCATACACTCTTAAATTATTCTCTTTAACATATTGAAGTAATAAACTTTTTTGATTTGTAATACTCTCACTCATCTCAGTCTTATCATCATCTTCCCTAGATAATCTTATATAAAGTCCAACACTATATATCTTATTTAAACTCTCTAACAATTTTTTCTCCTTCCTTGAGATAAATAAGTACATGATGATAGTACCTCACATTTTTTATTTTTACAAATCATTAGAATATATTTTTTTAGTTCTTTATTTAAAACTTTTATAAAAATATCATTAATATCTTTTTCTTCACTGAATATATAATTAATATTGTACTTATCCATAATTAAGCACCTCACTTAAACTTATGGATAAAATGTTAATTTTAGTAATACTAAATTGTGTAAAGATTACATTACACATTAATTTAGTATTACTTATAGGCACTCACTTCTTTCAACTATCATAAACATCATTTCCCTTTTACATGATGCATGTTACCTCTATTAAAAAGAAGAGTCAAGTCTTAAACTATAGAAATTTTTGTCTATCATCCTAAAATTTTCAAATTAAAAAAATTATAGGATGATTAATTTTTTTAGTTATTTTTCTTCAATTTCAAAATTTAATAGTTCTTCACAAGTCTTTTCAAATAGATCTTGTTCATGTTTTATGGTATCAATCAAAAACATTTTATCATTTTCATATTCTTTTAAACCTCTCATATAATAAGATTTATCATCATCTAATATAATAAATGGCATAATATTATTTTTTAAACATTCTTTAAACATAATAATTCTTCCAACTCTACCATTTCCATCTCCAAAAGGATGAATTTTCTCAAATTTATAATGAAAATCAATAATATCTTCTAAAGTGATTTTTGTTTTAGAATTATAATCATTTAGCAGTTCTTCTATTTCTTTTTCTACATTTTCTGGTGGAGTTGTATTAATAACATTAACGAGCCCAATCATATTAGGAACTATTTTAAATCCACCAACATTATATCTAGGATTTTCTTCATCACTAGTATTTCTTTTTAGTATTTTATTCATTTTTATAATCATTTCTTTAGATAATTTATTATCAACATTATCTAACATATAATCAAATAATTTAAAATGATTTTTAGATTCTGTTAAATCATCTAATTTTATTAAATCATCACTTTTAGGAATAAATGAAGATGTATCAAATATTGCCTCTGTTTGATCACTAGTTAGTCTACTTCCCTCAATCTTGTTTGAGTTATAAGAAAAATTAACTTGCGAATAATGATAAATATTTCCTTTAAATTTTGATTGTTTTTGGCTAATTAGTTCTTTTTTAATTTTAACTATATCCATATTATATATCCTCCACAATAAGTATTATTTAAGAAATCTAAATTCTTTCATATTTTCTTCTAATCTAGTACGTTCCGATTCATAAACTTCAATTTTATCAGAAAGTATATAACTTCCAGTTTCTATAAATTTTTGATCGTAATTCTCCTCTAAAGATATCCATTTTTTTGCAGCATCATAAGATAAATGCCCCATATCTAAACATTGTAATTCATCATCATATAAACCAAACCAGTTTTCATTAAAAGGCTTATCATTTTTATAAATTGAATCTCCAAATATAGACAACATTAAGTTTTTATATTTTTTATATGTCATGCTATTTTCATCCTTATTAAAAAGATCTGTTTTAAATTCATATTTACAAAAAAGAGCATTCATTTGTGGCACAGTTTTATTAATAAAATCTTCACTAAACTCTAACATAGTTACATTACCATAATAATAAACGTGGGCAAGCATTATTCTTATTATTAATTCTATTTCACTCATATGATATCACCAACTTCTATATATAAATATTATAACACACAAGAAAACATTTCTTAATAAAATCCCTTATATTCGTACTTATTTATCTCTATTTATTTTGATCTATCATAAATTATCACACATGTGGTACTTCATGCATAATTGTTCTATGAATTTGACGCTCTTGTGGACATTCACTAATAGGAGCAGTATAACTTCCCATTGTTACATTATTATCAGTTTGCATCATATTTATATCAATGTCATTATAATTAACTCCATTATCTCCAGTATAACTATTATCAAATTCAAAGTTATTCATATTCATATTTTGTTTATCAAACATCTCTTTATCCTCCAATCTAATCTATTTTATGTGCCTAGTGCAATGTTGCCCATTATTAGAGCCCAAAAAAAAAGCAACTAACGTTGCTAAGATATAAATCATTTAAAATGGCATCTTAAATTTACCTGTAGTAAACCCTTTCATCATTTTTTTCATTTGCTCAAATTGAGATAATAATTTATTTACTTCTTGTACACTTGTCCCACTACCTTTTGCAATTCTAGTTTTCCTACTAGCCTTAATTATATCTGGATGTCTTCTTTCTTGTTGGGTCATTGATAAAACTATTGCTTCAATATGATCCATTTGCTTAGGATCAATTTTGACATTATTAAGTCCCATTTTACTTGCTCCTGGAATAAGTTTAATTAAAGACTCAAGAGGTCCCATTTTTCTAATTTGTTTTAATGTTCTTAAAAAGTCTTCTAAATCAAACTTTCCTGTCTGCATTCTTTTAGCAGTTTTCATAGCTTCTTTTTCATCAATTGCATCCTGTGCTTTTTCAACTAATGAAACAACATCGCCCATTCCTAATATCCTGCCAGCCATTCTTTCTGGATCAAACGAAGTTATACCGTCTAACTTTTCACTTATTCCAATAAATTTAATTGCTACATTTGTAAGATGTCTAACTGATAAAGCAACTCCACCTCTAGTATCTCCATCAAGTTTTGTAAGAATTACACCAGTTAATGGAAGTCTTTGGTTAAATCCATCTATTACATTTATGGCATCCTGTCCCATCATCGAATCTATTACAAGTAAAACTTCATTAGGCTTAATTTCATTATTAATATTAGAAACTTCTTTCATTAAATCATCATCTATGTGAAGACGTCCAGCAGTATCTATTAATACATAATCAAATTTATTTTCCTTTGCATATTTAATTGCATTATTACAAATTTCAACGGGATTCTTTTTGCCCTCTTCATATACTTCAATATTAAGCTCTTTTCCAATTTGTTTAAGTTGATCTATTGCTGCGGGACGATAAATATCACAAGCAACCAAAAGAGGTTTTTTACTATGTTTTTTTCTTAAAAAATTAGCAAGTTTACCAATAGTAGTTGTTTTTCCACTTCCTTGTAATCCAACTAACATTAAAGTAGCAGGATTACCATTTAAATTAAGAGGTGCATTTTCTTTTCCTAATAATTCTATTAATTCATCATTAACAATTTTTACAAATAAATCACCTGGGTTAATACTTGTCTGTACTTCTTTTCCCAATGCTTTTTCTTTTACATTATTAGTAAACTCTTTAACAACTTTATAATTAACATCTGCTTCTAATAATGAAAGTCTAATTTCTTTCATTACTTCATTTATATTATCTTCAGTTATTTTTCCATAGCCTTTAATTTTATGAATAGCATTTTGTAATCTATCACTTAAGCCTTCAAACATTTATATCACCAATAGTAGTATAACAGAAAAAATTTATTTTAACTAGTCTTATTATCATTATTATTATCAACTACAACTCCTTGACCTATAAAGCCTTCCATTAAAGCATTGCTAACATTTTGTCCTTCAGGAATAATAATTGATGGTTTTATAACTTCTTTCTCAACCATTGGTGAAAGTGCTACATTATTTTCAAATTGCTGACCTATGTTTACAAAACTTGATGGTTCTAAACTAGCAGCTCCAACACCACTTGTTGTATTAACTATTTTCTCCTCTTTATTAATGTTTGGATTATTTATATTATCATTATTTACGTTATTTGTATCACTATTTATATTACTCATCACATTACTAGGATTATTTACATTGCTGTAATTGATACCATTTATAGGTTCATTATTATTTGGAGTTAACGGATTATTATTTAAAATTGTATTAGGATCGATCTCAGGAATCGCAACAATACTATCGTTTTGTTTAACATCACTCATTAAATTTGGTTTACTTTCGCTAGGAAATTCTATAGGGGTAGTATTATTAACTGTGTTCATATTAGAAAAAGCTGGATTTATATTTGATGTCATACTAGAATTTACTACTTGATTATTATTATCATGAGGAATAACATTACTAGAAGAATTGTTAACTTGATCTGTACTATTATTAGAATCTACTTGATAATATTCTTCTTCATCTTCATCATCGCTAATTCTACCCTCATTTCCATCCCAAATAGTTACAACATCACAGTTTCCACTTCTAGGCTCAGGATCTGGCATTTCAAGCTTTACAATTAAAGGTATTTTAAAAGCCTGGCCAAAAGCAAGACAAGTACCTGCTTGTAAACTTTTTTGTTTTTCAACAATTTCTTCACTAATATTAGGAACCATTTTACGAATATATTCAACATCTGCAGGATGGTTCATTTTAAATATCAAGAAATTAGAACACTGTGAAATAACAGTATCACTCATTTCAACCGGTCTTTGTGTAATAAGTCCTAAAATTACTCCATACTTACGACCTTCTTTGGCAATTCTATCAAAAATATTGTAACCTATTAAAAAATTATCAGTATCATTTTGAATATATCTATGAGCTTCTTCTACAACTAGATGAAATGGAATGCTTGCCCTATCATTTAATCCCTTAGCAAAAGAGAATATAAGTCTAGAATATATTTTAACTACTACTTTAGCAAATGAATCTGAAACATCATCTAAATTTATATTGACTAATTGATATTTTTTTCCATTAACGATTAATAAAGATGATATAAATTGATCTAAGCTTACAAATTCTTTATAATCAAAATATTTTGCATTCTCTCCAGTTATCAAGGCATGAAGTCTAACTTTTATAGTAACTGAATCAGCATAAGTATTCTCATTTCTAAGCCATCCTTCACTAATTAAAGTAAAGTTAAGTGCTTTCTCTAATGTATCTAAATTATAAAAAACATTTCCCTCTGGTTCATATGAATCATATTCCTCTTTAATAAATGATGATACATATTCAGTCATTAAAACACTTTCAGTAAAATTACCAAATTGATCTATTAAGAAACAATCTCTAAATTTCCTAGTATAACCAATTCCTTTAAGTTCAGCTTCTAAATTAAATTCATCAGTAGAACAACTAGCAATAATAGAAAAAATTTCATTTCTTTTATTAGGCGCTGTCTCATTGGTATATAAAATTGTCATTATTGCTTTTGCAATCAAGTGATTTTTAAAAGCATTTGAATCAATCTTTGTCTCAGAAAAAATTCTAGCCAGTTTAAGCATTCTTTCAATTATCGGAATTTGGGAGTGACTTGTAACATCTAAAAGTAAAGATAAATCATCTACATTTAATAAATAAATTGGTATTCTAAGTTTTTCACCTATTCCATCAGTTTCGTTTGTAGTAATAAAACGATAATTATAATTAGGATTTATAGTAGATAAATTTCTAAAGGCATTATAATATTCACCTGATGAATCAAAAAGTAAAACATTAGATTTATATGGAAATAGTTTTTGATCCTGAAACATATTTTGAAATATTCTACTTACACCACAACTCTTTCCACTTCCACTATTACCAAAAATAGAAAAATGATTACTAAAGAAACCATTTACATTCATAAATACTTTTCTTCCACTATAAAATGGACTATTTCCTAAAAGCATATATCCTCTTCTATGCTTGCCTGTTATTAAAGGAATTTCATTTTCTTCTATTACTCTAATTTTGGCATCTAAAGTAGGTTTTTGAATAACTCCTCCTAATAGTCCTCTTGAAGTTATTTCACCTAAAAATCTAATTTTTACAATATCTGCGTCTATATCATCAACTTCGCCTAATATTTTTTTCTCTTTATCTTCAAAAATAACATGTAAATTCATCAAATTGAAAGTAATAGCTGCATCACTCTTTAGTTTTACATCACATGTTCTATCTCCTATATATACAATTTTATCAAACATATAAACCCTTCTTCCTATTCTTCATATCATATGATATTTAAATTATACTATCTAAATTTTTTAAAGTCTAGCATTCAAGAATAATTTCTCTAATTTCCGTAATAATTTTCTCATCATTAAATAATTTTTCAATTTTTTCTAGCTTTTCTTTAAATCTTAGCTTTTCTTCGTATGAATCTAGTACTTTTCTAGTAATATTAACTTGATTATATACAGCATTACAACTTACATTACAATTTTGGGCAATCTCTCTATATGATAAATTAGAAAAATAATAATCTTCAAAATATTTTCTTTGTTTATCAGTTAATAAATTTTTATATATATCGTAAAGTTCATTATAATAAATAACTTCTTCCATAACTATCCCCTAAAAATCCTTAAATAAACCATAGATGTATTTTTCAATATCAAATACTTGTAAATCATTAGCTTTTTCACCTAATCCTATAAATTTAACAGGAATATCTACTTTTTCTTTTATTGCAAGCACTATTCCACCTTTAGCAGTACCATCTAGTTTTGTTAAAACAATGCCAGATATATTTGTAATTTCTTTAAATGATTGAGCTTGACTTATACCATTTTGTCCTGTTGTCGCATCAATTACTAGTAAAACTTCATGAGGAGCTTCTTCAATTAGATTAGTTATTACTTTATTAATTTTTTCTAATTCTCTCATAAGATTAACTTTATTTTGAAGTCTACCAGCAGTATCTATTAATACAACATCATACTCCTCATCTAATGCTTTTTTTACGCCATCATAAACAACACTAGCAGGATCACTATTTTCTTTGCCAAAAAAAGCTACACCATCTTTTTCAGCCCATTCCTTTAATTGCTCAACAGCTCCGGCCCTAAATGTATCTGCCCCAACTAATAACACGTTTTTACCTTCACTTTTCATTTTTTTAGCAAGCTTACCAATAGTTGTAGTCTTTCCTACTCCATTAACACCAACAAATAAAATAACAGTCGGACCATTATCACTATAATTTATTTTATTAACTAAAACATCGCAATTAACATATATTATAAATAATTCATCTACGATAATTTCTTTTAATACTTCTGGGTTTTCAATATTTTCATGTTTAACACGTTTTTTTAATCTATCAATGAAATCACAAACTGTACTAACACCAATATCAGCCATAATAAGAATTTCTTCTAATTCATCAAAATAATCATCATTTATCTTATTATAACGATTAGTAAGTTGCAAAAGACGTGAAACAAAACCATCTCTACTTTTAGAAAGACCTTTTTCATATACACTAACATCATCTAAAAGTTCTATTTCTTCTGAATTATTATCATTATCTTTTAAACTATCTTCATTATTATTAATATTATTATCTATATCTTTTTCATTTTTATTAAACATTGCTTTAATATTTTTAAATAATCCCATTTCTATCACCAATTTAAGTTTAACATAGTTTTCTACTATAAATCTATTTATTTTAAAAAAATAATAATAATAATAAATGAGTACACATATTTGAAAATATGTTAGAATAGTACTTAATAAGTAGCAATACTTAAATATAATGCAAAGGAACTAATTAATTATGATTGATTACAAAAAAATAATAGAAGAATTAAAAAATAAAAAAATATTAAAATTAACAAGTAAAGATTTAAAAGAATATGGATTAAACGATTATTATATAAAGAAAGCTACCTCTGAAGGCTTATTAAATAAAATTGAAAGAGGAAAATATACAATTATTAAAAAGGAATATTCTATTTTTAATTTATTTGTAAAAAGTGTAAAAGAAAATGATTTTGAAAATGCTTATAAATATTTATACAAATTAACAAATACTAATATAAATAATGATTATGATAATCACAATAGAATTTATTTCTTATTATTAAAAGAACTACTTGGTAATAATTATGATTTTTCATTTATTGATAATTTTAATGAATTTTCATATAAATCTACAGATATGAATAACCCTTACTTCAGTAGTTTTATAAAATTTAGATATAGTGTGATGATGAAAAAATATGATAGTGCATTAAAATATATTTATAATTTTAAACAAGAAGAAAAAAAGAGATATACCAAAAATAACATAAGTACTATTTTATTTTATATCTTAACAAAAAACGTGGTAAGTAAAATTCATAATAAAGACAGAGAGATAAAAAATGAAGAATTTACTAAAGGAACACCAGTTCAAAAAAATTCTTTTAAATTTAACTATATCGATTTTATATTATATTACCTAAAAAATGATAATTATACTGAAGTATTAGATTGTTTAAATAAAATGAAGAAAAATTCTGATGATAATAATTTAGTAGTTAACCTAGATAATTTGGTAGATACTTATCTAAAACTACAAAACAAAAATTATATATTAGAAGAGAAAAATATAGAATATGAAGAAACTGATTATAATAAGATATTCGAAAAATCGTTGTTAGAAAAAGATTATATGACTGCATATAAAAACATAGGTAAATTAATATATTTTGATAAACAAAATAAAATTTTAATAATATATAAAAATATATTAGAAAAAATAATTGAAAAAAACAAAGAAAACATTACTTTAAAAGAACAAAATAAGATAAATATAGATAACAAAGAAAAATTTAACTTAGGCATATTAAAAAAGTTATTGTCAGAAGAAAATTATGATGAAATTATACACTTACTAAAATATTCAGATAATGATAGATTAAACAATATAGTATCCAAATTAATAAACAAGCTTTCTCTATATACAAAGCCAAATTTTATTTATAAAGATAAAGAACAAAAACCAATTATTGAAAATGATTATCCTTTAGAAAATTTTTTTGAGGCTATAAGTAATAAGAATTATCAAGAAGCATATAAATTAACCTTTTCTTGTATTGAAACATTAAAAAAGGAGAATAAGGATATAGAAGAAATGCAAATATATCAATTAATTTTAGAAAAATTAATTAATGTAATAAATAAAATAAAAGCAGAAGCTCCATATAAAACAAGACTTAAAGAAATAAATGATATTATCTTCAATCCACAAGTTAGAAATATATTAAAATTAAAAGATTTATTAAATGAAAAAGACGAATTGGAGGAAAAATTAGATTTTGATGATGAGACAACATTATATAATGAAATAGCTTTACAAATAATAGATGTTATTAACGAAGCAAGTAAAAATAGCAGTATTACATCACAATCATTTAGTAATTTTGAAAATAATAATGAAAATTTAAAAGAAAAACTTATAGAAACATTAAAAAATGGAGATTATATATCGGCAATAAAAATTTATAAAAAGAAAGATTTTTATCAGCAAATAAAATATGATAAAGACAAAAATTATCTACTTTTATATAGGGAATTGCTAAATATTTTAAATAGTAAACTTGAAAAAAATGAGTTATTTGAAAATAGTGTTAATAGTAAACTACCTCAAGTAATTAATAATAATAAAACAATTGATTATTTAAGTATCGTAAAAAAATTAATAAAAAAACAAAGATATGATGAATTATATAAATATTATATTGAAAATGAAAATGTTAATATAAACGGTGATTTAAAAAGTGAATTAAAAAAATTTATATTATTTATAGATAAACAAATAGAAGCTGGCTATCTTGAATATCTAAATGAAAACAATATTCCTAAAAAATTAATAAAAAAATAAAGATTTCCAAAATAAATTATAAATCAATTTTTGATATAACGAGCGTCGCTCGCTTTTTTTTTATAATTTTATAAACATAAAGAGGCCTAAAAATTAGTCCTCTAAAAATATATCCTACATAGCAATAAGAATGTACATTATAACTTACAATAAATCCTCTTTAAACCAAATTATTTTTTATTTTAAAATTGTTTATAATCTTGTGGAATATAATCATTTAAGTCAATTTTCTCACCATTTTCTTTAACAGCATAAGTATACATTCCACCATTGTTTTCTGAAATAATACTATTTATACCGTTTATGTTTGGTATAGTTTTAACATCAGTTTTACCATTTATTAATGAATATAAAGATATCATTGATAAAGATTTATCTTTATTGAGTAGTATTAATCCATAATTTTGAGCCATTGATTGACCATAATCATATGAATAAACTTTATCAACATTGTTAACATTAAGTTTCATACCTTTAAACTTGCTATTATTTTTATAATATTCAAAATTATTAAAAGTATATTCTTTATATTTATTTATTGTAGCCTGTAAAACTTGAAAAGTACCATTTCCAAATAAACCATCTATTTCTGGAGTAGAACCATAAACATTAACATATACAGAACCATCACTTACAACTGCAACACTATCGGGATAAAAATTAGTAACACTAGTTTTAGATGGTGTTTCACATTGTTTTGATTCTTTATTAGTATCTTTAGTTTTAGTATCAACTGTAGTAGTTTTTAAAGAGCTATTATCATTATATTTAATATTTAATTTATCATATAAAATATAACCACCAAGACTTATTGATAAAATTATAAGTATTGCAATTATACCGCCATTATTTTTATTTTCCATATTTTTTCTCCTTTCCTACATCAAATTATATCACATATCATTAAAAAATACATTAGAATTTTCTAATTTATATTTTATTTTTTTAATATATTAGAATATTTAAAAGAAGAGGTGAAATAGTGAAATTTATTCCAAAAAAAACAAAAAAGAAAGAACCATCTTCCTATAAAACATTATATTTAAAGGAAGAATTGGTTAAAGAAATAGAAAAAATAGCTAAAGAAAATAATACATCATTTAATAATGTGGTAGTAAGTATGATTGAAACTTGCTTAAAAATGAAATAATTGTACAAAATTACTTCATTTTTTATTATATTTTAAAATTAGCAAAAAAGAAGATTAAGACTCTTAGATATTGACATTGTTTATATTTTTTATATAAATCACTTTTTAGAAATATATTTTAATGTATTTATACTGTCAATTTAATGTTATTAATAGACAAAAATAAAATTTTAGTATATAATATAGAAAGTTAGTTCTTTTATGTTTAAAAATTAACAAAACAGAAAGGAGAAATAATGGAGAATAAAGAACCTAATGGAACAAAAGTAATTGTTTTAGGAGGTTTAGGAGAAGTCGGAAAAAACATGTATTGTGTAATGCATAATGATAATATTGTTATTATTGATGCTGGTGTCAGCTTTCCAGAAAGTGAACTTTTAGGTATTGATTATGTTTTACCAGATTTTACATTTTTAAAAGAAAACGAAGATAAAATAAAAGCATTACTTATAACACATGGGCATGAAGATCATATTGGTGGTATTCCTTTTTTACTACAAAGTATAAATATACCAGCAATTTATGCTCCAAGACATGCTAAAGAATTAATTGCTGTAAAATTAGAAGATAAGAATATTAGATATGATACTTTATATAGTTATACCGAAGATACTAAATTAAAATTTGGAACTATTGAAGTGGAATTTTTTAGAACTACCCACTCTATTCCAGATTCACATGGAATATCTTTAACAACTCCAGATGGTAGAATAATAACTACTGGAGACTTTAAATTCGACCTTACTCCTATCGGACCTGTCGCTGATTTATATAAAATGGCTAAACTTGGTCATGAAGGTGTTGATCTATTAATTAGCGATTCAACAAATGCTTTAAATGAGGGATTTTCTACAAGTGAATCAAAGGTTGACGACGCATTAGGAGAAATGTTTGATGCGTATCCCCAAAATAGAATAATAATTGCAACTTTTGCTTCTAACATTTATCGTGTTAAGCATATTTTTGAAACTTGTTATAAACATAATAGAAAAATATGTGTATTTGGTCGTAGTATGGAAAATAATATAAAAATATCGATTGAAGGAGGATACATAGATCATAAAGAACTACTAATAAATGCTGAAGAGATTAATAATTATAAACCTGGAGAAATTGCAATACTTTGTACTGGTTCTCAAGGAGAACCACTAGCAGCACTTTCAAGAATGTCAAATGGAAATCATAAATATGTAAAATTAAGACCGGATGATATTGTTATATTTTCATCATCTGCTATACCAGGTAATGCTTTAAGTATTTCGAAAATAATTAACAGATTATGTTTAAATGGAGTTAGAGTTTATACTAATAAGGCATTAAGTGACCTACATACATCTGGACATGCTAATGAAGAAGAATTAAAGCTTATGATCAGATTAATTAATCCAAAATATTTAATGCCATTTCACGGAGATTATCGTATGCTAAAACATCATGCTAATATTGGAATAGATTGTGGAATTCCTAAAGAAAATACCTTTGTATTAAAAAATGGAGATACATTAAATTTAATTGATCATAAAATTACAAAAGGTGAAAGTAAACCGGGTGCTGATATTTATGTAGACGGTAACAGAATAGGTGAAATAGGTGGAGCTGTAATAAAAGATAGAAAAACAATGGCAAATGATGGTATATTAGTAGTAATAATTAATGTAGATATGAAAAAACGTGAATTACTAATAAAACCAAATATTACAACACGTGGGTTTGTGCAAGTAAATGAAAATGAAGAACTAATAAAAAAGATAGAATATATATCAGAAAAAATCATAAAAGAACAACTAGCAGACCCTCACTCTACATTTGCAATAATAAAAACTGAATTAACAACTAAATTAATTCCATACATAAATGAATTAACTGGTAGAAGACCAATAATATTACCTATAATATTAGATATAAAAAAAGAAGCTACTATTGAAACTAAATAGTGCTTTTTTTATTACCAGGCAGAAAGCGCTAGACGTGAAGCATTTAAAGAAGTAGAACCCGTATGTCGATAAAATAAGAATATACCAGTATCAACACCATTGTTATATTGAGCGCTACAAACGGTCCAAGGATACGAAGAATACACTAATACTTGCCCATCTCCATAAAAGCCAGCTGTTCCATCAGCATTAGTAGCATCTCCTTTGATTCCTGTTGTTCCAGTATATAGATTATAATATTTTCTTTCTGGCATAGAATTAAATCCAGAAGATCCTACTATATTATTGAAATTACCCATTGTATGTTCCCAATTTCCCCCTGATGTATCATATATGCCATAAATCGTTCCTGTAGTTGAGGCTCCAGTTCCAGATGGCTCTTTTTCGTATGTATATAAGCATGTAGATGAAGTATTGGCACCTGAAGCAGGTGCACCTTTACTACAGCCTGTTTTATAACCACTATAATCGTTTATGTAAATCTCTTTATTTGCTCCTGCATAATTTGAATTGCCATATTTTCCATATTTACTTTGGCTTAAATATGCCATTGCTCCCCATTCTGTGTTCTTTATCATATGGGTATCATAATTTCCACTTAAACCATAGTTGCTTGATCCGTTAGTACCGTTTATTTGGCTCTTTATGTTATTAAAAAACGCAGAGGTAGTTCTATTACTTATACTTGTTTGATTAGGTACTGAAGTTATATTGTTCATAGCTCCAGTTAACTCGAATTTGCTTATCCAAATTCCTGGTAATTCTTTATTTTCTGAATTACTTCTGGTTGTTTCTACATCACAACTGTTGCCCCAACAAAATGATGAGGGTGTAAAATATTCTATTGGCGTTGTTCCTGTGTATTTTCCACTGCCCATTTCGGTTGTACTTGTTTTTACAAATTTGATATCAAACGCTCCGGGTGTATTGATACTTGGGGTTGATCCTCCACTTATTTGGTAGCCATATGATTGTCTTAATGTATATGAGTATCTTGGTATCCATACTAACATTAAATTTACATCACTTATGTTTATTACTGTTCCTACTGTTGCACTTTTATATATTGCTCTCTTAGATGGATCTTTTATCGTTACAGCATTCGCCCATATTTGTTTATCATAATTATACCAACTATTATTTGTATTTTCTTTATCTGCTTTTGCCCAACTACTTCCATTCCAGACTACTGGTATCATATCTCCCACTAACTTTGGAGCATTTGGTTCATTGTTATAATAATCATTTGTTTCTACTTTTAGTTTTCCTTTATAACTTCCACTTCCTGTAAATTTTATTGTTATAGTTATCTTTTCTCCTACTTTTAAATTATCTTCATCTATTGTTTTACTTACTAACGTTCCGGTTGTTGTTGTTCCATTCTTTGTGTAAGTATAACTTATACTACTATTTTCTATATTCTCGATATATAGTCTATAACTTGCATTTTCTGCTCCTCTGTTTTCTATTGTGAATGTATATGTTTTTCCTAGTTCTATATTTTCTTTATTTGCTCCATATATTCCTATATACCTTGTACCTGTTTTTATTGTTATTTCCTTTTTAGTCTCTATACTCTTACTATATTTGGCGTAAGTAACCCCCCCCCATTAGAACTATTGTTAGTATTAGGGGTATTACTAACAATATATCTTTTCTTTTTTCCATTTTCTTTCTCCTTCTATTTTATACTTCCATTTTATAATAAAACAATATTAATATCAATATAAAAAGAAGACTATTTAGCTTCTTCTTCTGCTCTAACTTCTCTAACAACAGTTATTTTTATTGTACCTGGATATTTCATAGTAGCTTCTATCTTCTCTTTAACGTCCCTAGCTATTTTATGGGCAGTAAGATCATCAACTTCTTCAGGTTTAACAATAACTCTAAGTTCACGGCCTGCCTGTAAAGCATAAGCTTTATCAACACCATCAACTGTATTTCCAACTTCTTCAAGTTTTGAAAGCCTCTGAATATAATTCTCTAACGAATCGTTTCGAGCACCTGGACGAGAAGCACTTAAGCTATCTGCAATTGCTACAATATTAGCAATAAAACTAGTGGCTTCAAAATCTCCATGATGTGATGCTATTGAATTAATAACAACTTCGTTCTCATGAAACTTTTTAGCAATATTTATTCCTAATTCGACATGACTACCCTCAATGTCATGATCTATTGCCTTACCAATATCATGTAAAAGTCCTGCTCTTTTAGCAAGATTAATATCTTCAAAAAGCTCACTTGCAATAACACCAGAAAGTTGTGCAACTTCAATTGAATGTTGTAATGCATTTTGTCCATAACTAGTTCTAAAATGAAGTTTTCCAATTAATTCGACAAGACCAGGATCTACTTTAGTAATACCAAGTTCGAATAAAGCATCATTTCCATATTCAATGATCTTTTGTTTCATATCTTTACTTACTTTGTCATACACTTCTTCAATTCTAGTAGGATGTATTCTACCATCTTTTATTAAAGTTTCTAAAGTAATTCTAGCAATTTCTCTCCTTAAAGGATCAAAGCTAGAAACTACTACGGCCTCAGGAGTATCATCAATTATTAAATCGACTCCACAAACAGCTTCAATTGTCCTAATATTTCTTCCTTCCCTACCAATAATTCGGCCTTTCATATCATCATTTGGCAAATCCACTACAGTCACAGTTTGATCACTAGCAATATCAGCTGCATATCTTTGCATTGAAGAAATTAACATCTCTTTTGCTTTTTTATCTGCTGTAAGTTTAGCTTCCATTTCCTGTTCTTTAATATATTGTCCTATTTCTTTAGTCATACTACTTTTAACATCATCTAACAATACCTTTTTTGCTTCATCTATTGTCATTTCAGAAATTTTTTGTAATATTTCTATTTGTTCATTTTTTATATCATCCACTTTACTTTTCTCTTCTTGGATCTCATTAACTTTAAAATTCAATTTTTCTTCTTTTTCATCAAGGAGAGCTTCTCTTTTTTGATATAACTCATCTCTTTTATCCATACTTACTTCTCTTTGGAGAATTCTCTCTTCACTACTCTTTATTTCTTCTTTTTTTTCTTTTGCAAATTGGATTGCTTCATTTTTTATTATTTCTATTTCACTCTTAGCAGTACTCATAATTTGCTTTTCCATATCTTCTGCTCTTTTTCTAGCATCTTCAATAATTTGTAGTGCTTCTTTTGAAGCATTATTTTTTTTAATATGGAAAAACAAGGTAATTAAACCTAGTCCACTAATTAATCCAATAATATAAAGTAAAATGGAGAATACTATATTATTCATTTCTCCTCCATTTCTAGAATCTATATTTAAATATTTATTTAAATCATCATCCAATTTAATTGTAAAAGTCTTTTTAATACTTGTCAAGCATATTAATCTTTATTATTTTTAAAATAATCGCATATAACATCATAATCACAATACTTAATTTTTTTATCTTCGATTGCCATATAATTATCTCTTCCTTTTCCTAATATTAATACTATATCTCCTTTTTTGGCAATAGAAAGTATCTTATAAATCGCTAAGCGTCTATCTTTTATTCTTTCATAATTATCTAGATTAGTTTTACTTACTAAGTCATCAATAATACTATCAACATCTTCATATCTAGGATCATCCATTGTAAAAATTGCATATGTTACATTTTCTAAAATCATTTTACCTATTTTACTTCTTTTTTCTTTTTCTCTACCTCCCGCTGCTCCTGTTAAAACTATTATTCTTTGATAATTCAACTTACATACATTACTAATAATGTTATATATACCATTATATGTATGGGCATAATCTAAAATAATTGTATAATTTTGCCCAAAATTAAGTATTTCTCCTCTACCATCAATACTATTTATTTTATCTATCTTATCAATTAATAGCATAGGATTCATTCCCAATAAATACGCAATTAAAAATGCAAGCGTTATATTATAAGCATTATATTCCCCTAACATTTTAGCATGGATAAAATATTCTTTATCTTCATATTTTATTTTAAAATTTATAAAGTCAATGCTAGACACTATTTGACAAATTTTGCAATCTGATTTGTCACTTTTCCCGTAGGAATAAACATCTGATTTACAACTTTTTTTGACAAGATTATAATATTTATCATCTGCATTTAGGATTGATATTCCACTTTTTTTTACTAAAGAAAATAATTTAGCCTTAGAATCAATATAATTTTCAATGGTCTTATGGATGTTTAAATGATCTTCAGTTATATTTGTAAAGCATACAACGTCAAATAAAATATTGTCCACTCTACCATGTAATAATGCTTCACTTGATACTTCCATTACAACAGTTTTACATCCAAGCTTTTTTAATTTAACTAAGCATTCATATAATTCACATATTTCTGGTGTAGTATTATTAGTTTTCCATTTATTATTTTTATATATAACACCGTTTGTCCCTATATAACAACAATCCAATAATTGAGAAGTAATTGTCGCTGTTGTTGTTTTTCCATCAGTACCCGTTATTCCTATGAATTTAAAATCTTTTTCGATTTTATCATAAAATTTTGAATATATACTAAAAAGTTCTGAATTAACATTATCTACCTTTATGTATTTAATTGGACACTCTAGATCTTCTTCACCAACTATAGCAATTGCTCCATTTTGTATCGCATCATTAATATACTTATGATGATCGACATTAAAACCTTTTATGGCAACAAACAAATCTCCTTTCTTAACATATCTTGAATCTGTTTTTATCCCTTTTACTAAAATTTCCGAATCACAATTTAAAATTTCACATAACTTTTTCATATTATAATTTATGATAAAATAATAAAAAGGAAACAATTAGATAAAAATTTCAAATAATTTAAGTCAATAAAAACTAGTAATATCAAAAACTTATAATTAAATAATTTATACTGACTATTTTAAAAGCTAAATAAACAATAATTTTTTCTTTGTTATTTTACTTATATTCTTTATTATTGTTATTTAAAAAAATATAGCCTTTTTATCGGTTATATTTAATTTTTATAATGAAAGTCATTATTAATCTATTTAGAAGTTGATTTCTCTTTGCTTTCTATATTTATATCATAAAAATCTCTAACTTTACTTTCAATTTCTTGACATAAATCCTGATTATCTCTTAATAATAATTTAACATTTTCTTTACCTTGTCCAAGTTTTTCTCCTTGATATGAATACCAGGCACCTGTTTTTTCAACTATCCCAGCATCAACTCCTAAATCAATAATTTCTCCTTCTTTACTAACACCTTCACCATACATAATATCAACGACAGCTGTTTTAAATGGAGGCGCAACCTTATTTTTTACTACTTTAATAATAGTCTTATTTCCAACAACACCATCACCCATTTTTAAAGCTTCACTTTTTCTAACTTCTAATCTAATTGTAGAATAAAACTTCAAAGCTCTTCCACCTGGAGTCGTTTCAGGATTTCCAAACATTATTCCGACTTTTTCACGTAATTGATTTATAAATATAGCAATAGTATTAGTTTTACTTATAGTACCAGCAAGTTTTCTAAGTGCTTGACTCATTAATCTAGCTTGTAATCCTACATGACTGTCACCCATATCACCATCAATCTCTGCCTTAGGGACCAATGCTGCAACAGAATCTATTACAATAATACTAATAGCTTGACTCTTAACCAAAGCATCACAAATTTCCAACGCTTGTTCACCTGTATCAGGTTGGCTAAGTAATAATTCATTAATATCAACACCTAATCTTTTAGCATATACAGGATCTAATGCATGCTCAGCATCAATAAAAGCTGCGCGTCCACCATTTTTTTGAACTGCTGCTATAGCTTGAAGAGCAACTGTTGTTTTACCACTAGATTCTGGCCCATATATTTCAATGATTCTACCACGAGGAAAACCTCCGACGCCTAATGCAATATCTAATGACAAACAACCACTAGATACGACATCTACTTTCATATGTGATGTATCACCAAGCTTCATAATTGATCCTTTACCAAATTGTTTTTCTATATTCATTAACACTTGTTCTAAATCTTTGTCATTTTCTTTAATTTCTGCTTTCTTCATAAAACCTCCTATAAATCCCTACAAATTAATATTATAATACAAAATTTAAAAAAGCAAGAACCATATTTTTCTATAAGCATCTTAATTTTAATATATTATTATAATATTAAAAAAAACTAAGCAAATTAAACGAATAATTACTTAGTCTTTATAATAATTTAATTATGTTTTAATCATTAAATAACAGCTGTTTATTCATATTATAATATTGAAAAGCAGATACAACAGACATAACACTACCTAAAAGTAGAAAAAATCCCGCTACATTTAAACCAAAAAGTTCAAATGGAAGATTATAAAAAAATGAAAGAATAATACCAATCATAAGACTTGCTGTCTTAAACTTTCCTGTTTTAATTGCGGCAACAACTTTTCCACTACTTGCAGCTTGCATTTTTATGGCATTTACGAAAATATCTCTTAAAACTATAATAACTGGTACTAAAGGATTTATAAAACCATGACAAGCTAATATTATTAAAACTGAATCAACAAGAATTTTATCTGCAATAGCATCCAACATTTTTCCTAAATCTGTTACCTGATTATTTTTTCTAGCAAGATATCCATCAATAAAATCGGTTAAACTAGCGATAATAAATAATATTCCTGCTATTATATATTCACTTCTAATAATTATTCCATCTATTGTATATTGTGGAAAACTAACACTAATTTCATAAAAAGGAAATAATAAAATAAATATAATTATAAAGCTAATAAAAATTCTAATTACTGTAAGCTTAGTAGGTAAATTCATAATATACCTCCATTATACCTTTAAGTTCACTATTTCTTATAGGTTCTTTATTTATATTTTTAATTATCATCAGACAAATAGAAATTACTAACAGAATAATACCAATCCATATAATTATGGGCCACATATTAATTTTTCTCCTATGTGGTATTGTATATGGAGACCTAATCTTTGGCTTTTCATTTTTTTCTTTTAATAATTCTTTTCTTTCAGCTTCCTTTATATCTTCAAGAGAAATTTTTGATGTTTTTTCAAATAAGAATTCATTAAACGAATCCATTACTTCATCAAGATCAAGTCCTAAATATTTAGTATATAAGATAACATATTCTTTTAACTTATATATATCTTTAAATGCTCTAGTATTACCACTTTCTATATTTTCAAGTTGTGCTACTGAAAGAGATAAATCAGAAGCTGTTTCTTCTAAACTAACACCATTACTAATCCTAGTTTTTTTTAAATAACTGCCGAGTTCTTTCAAAATAAACACCTCTTTACAAACAAATAATATTTAATAAGCCATGTTCTGTACCTATAAATAGGTGACAAACATTTATCTACTGATATATCAGTCCTTAACATCGGTTCTAATTTCCTAGTTAAAGCTCCCCTACCATAATTTGGGTTTCTCACTCGTGGAGTTTACCTCGTTTCACTTTTTAATTTCTTAAAAATTCGTCACTGTGGCACTTTATAAAAAATAACCATATTAAAAACTTAGGTTATTTTTACGTCGTTAGTTTAAACTACCTTAGGTTATTTTTTCCCTAAGCACGAACACTACAATCATCACAGATTGTGTGAGCATGGACTTTCCTCAATACTCTTTAAGAGTACCGCGTTTGTCTAAAATATTATTTATTATAATTAATTATTATTTGACTCAGAATCTCTATCTTCTAACTCACTACCATAAACAATCTTTTCAAGTCTAGAAATCCTTCTCATAATATCAAGATTGGTAACCTCAGTTGTCTCATTATTTTTAGCAAATTTAATATCATTTTTAATCGTTCTAAGTTCCTGTTTCAAATTCATAACCTCAGCAAGCAAATCTGCTTTTTCTTTCTCTAAATTGTTTATAATACTAAAAAATTGCTCATAATCACCAATAATAGTATCTAGAAACTGGTCTACCTCTTTTAAACGATAACCACGTGTATCTATTTTAAATTCTTTTTCTAAAATTTCTTGTGGCGTAAGCGCTATTTTATTTTGGTACATATATATCACCAATCCCTTTACATTAATATTATTACAAAAACTGACAATTTTGTCAATTACTCGTACGATAATTATAATAATATTATTGCAATTTTAGAAAAATTTATACTATATTATAGTAAGATATATTTTTTATTCTAATAATATTATTTTCCAATTTTATATATTTTACATCCGAAATCATCTTATTAATTATATATATAATTTCCTCTTCCATAATATCACCAAAATGATTATAAATAATTTTTATTAATTTGTCTTCTGATTCGACAAAACTAGTTTTTATTTGTGATTTTTATAATTGTCTCAAAAATTATAATAACGATAGGCATAATATAATAGATGTTATCTGAAAGATGTTAAATATAAATATATAGTAATTAATAAATTTAATTTCACTTTACACGACTTTATCATTTAATAATTCATAAAAAAATTAGATAGCCAAATTGGGTAATATATAGTATAATATATGATAGGTGATGAGATGAATTATCCAAATGGTATAAATAGAAATAAATCATCTAACTATATTGAAAAAATAAATTATGCAAATCGTGGTATGAGTTTAGAAGATGATTTAAATAGAACAAATGAATATTATAGAAGTATAGATAAAGCCTATATATATAAAAAACCTACTCCTATTAAAATAGTAAAAGTAGATTATAAGATTAACAAAATTACAGAAGGATATTTAAATACTCCTTCAACTACAGACTATAATGGAATTTATAAAGGTAAATATATAGATTTTGAAGCAAAAGAAACAACCTCTATGACATCTTTTCCATTAAGTAATATTCATTCTCATCAACTAAAACACTTAGAAAATATAAATAGACATCATGGTATTGCTTTTTTAATAATAAGATTTACTAGATTAAATAAAACATATTTATTGCTAGAAAATGATCTAGAATGTTTCTTAAAAAATAGTAAAAAAAAATCTATAAGTATAGAATATTTTGATAAAAAAGCATATTTAATTAAAGATAAATACACTCCTAGAGTTGATTATTTAGAGATATTAGATAAAATTGGAGGAATTTGAGATGGCTAAAAGAAATTCAAAAACTAAGAAAAAAACTAATAACACTAAGAAAACAGAAAATTTAGAAAAGACTAAAAAATATCAAACAAAAACTTTTAAAACCAAAATAGATAATACTAAAAAGAAAAAAAATTTATGGATTCCATGGTTAGTAATATGTGTATTCATTTTAGTAATGTCTCTTTTTAAATTAGGTTTGATAATAACTACAATAACAGCAATATTAATGATAATCATATCTGGAATTGCCTTTTTAATAGGAAATACCAAAAACAAAAGCAAAAAAAGAAAAATTTTAAATATAGTACTTATTATATTTTTATCACTATTTATATTTGGACTTTTATCATTCGGAGCATTTTTAGTATATATAACAATAAGTGCCCCTAAATTCGATCCTAAACAATTAAATACAAAAGAATTATCTATTTTATATGATAAAGATGGTAATGAGTTCGGTAAACTTGGTAGTGAAAAAAGAGAAAAAGTAAAATATAGTGAGTTACCACAAGTATTAATAGATGCAATAATTGCAACAGAAGATTCAAGATTTTTTCAACATAACGGATTTGATGCTCCAAGATTTATAAAAGCAACTATTGGACAGTTACTTGGAAATTCTAGCGCTGGTGGTGCTTCTACTTTATCAATGCAAGTTGTAAAAAATTCATTCACTTCAACAGAATCATCTGGTATTGAAGGAATCATACGTAAATTTACAGATATATATTTAGCAGTATTTAAACTTGAAAAAAATTATACTAAGGAACAAATAATTGAATTTTATGTTAATAACCACAGTTTAGGAGGAGTAATTTATGGTGTTGAAGAAGCTAGTGAAGCATACTTCCAAAAGAGCGTAAGCGAACTAAACTTAAGTGAAGCAGCAATTATCGCAGGTATGTTTAAAGCTCCAAACACATATAAACCAACTACTAATCCAGAAAATGCGCAAGCTAGAAGAAAAACTGTATTATATTTGATGAGACGACATGGATATATAACAGAAGAGGAAGAAAAGATGGCAAATTCTATTCCTGTTGAATCACTAATTTCCACAAATAAAAATAATTCTACTAATATATATCAAAGCTATATAGATACAGTAGTCGATGAACTTCAAGATAAATACGATATAAATCCTAACGAAACATCTGTATTGATATATACAAATTTAGATAGAAGTAAACAAGAAGCAGTAAATGATGTATTAAGTGGAAAAACATATACATGGAAAGATGACCAAGTACAAACTGGAGTCTCAGTATTAGATAGTCAAACCGGAAAAATTCTAGCAATAGGAGCCGGAAGAAATAGAAATATTGGTGATTATAATTATGCTACTCAAGGAAATCGTCAACCAGGATCAACTGCTAAACCATTATTTGACTACGGTCCAGGTATTGAATATAATAACTGGTCTACATATACTCAATTTGTTGATGGGCCTTATTCATATTCTAACGGAAGATCTATCGGTAACTGGGATAAATCTTATATGGGAACTTTAACACTTAGAAAAGCATTATCACTATCACGTAATATTCCTGCTTTAAAAGCATTCCAGCAAGTAGATAATAAAAAAATAATAGAATTCGTTCAAAATCTTGGTATAACTCCTGAAATAGAAAATGGAAAAATACATGAAGCTCATTCAATAGGAGCATTTTCTGGTACTAATCCTTTAGAAATGTCAGCTGCGTATGCTGCATTCTCAAATGGTGGATATTATAATGAGCCATATACTGTTGAAAAAATTGTTCTTAGACAAACTAATGAGACAATAAATCATAAATCAACTAAGAAAAAGGTCATGAGCGAAGCAACTGCTTACATGATAAGTAGTGTATTACAAGATGTAGCATTAACTGGTGGATCTATTAAAAATGTTGCTGCAAAAACTGGTACTACCAATTTTGATGATGAAACAGTTAAAGCTAAAAAATTACCAAGCGATGCAATTAGAGATTCATGGGTAGTTGGTTATACTACTAAAACTGTAATAGGTATGTGGTACGGTTATGACAAACTTATAAATAGTCAATATTGTCTTAGAAATATACCTGCAACTATTGCAAAAGATAAATTATTTAAGGCCCTTGCCGAAGGAGTCTTTGAAGCAAATAAGGAAGAATTTCAAATGCCAGATTCTGTTGTTAAACTTCCAATAATAGCAGGTAGTAATCCACCAAAAATAGCTCCTAGTGGTTATAGTGGAAATGTAGTCTATGAATTATTTAAAAAAGGATCTGAGCCAGATAGTTCATCTCAAGAGTCAGAAGAAAAATTAGCAACACCTACTAACTTAAAAGCAACTGAATCCAATGGAAAAGTAACTCTAACATGGCAAGCAATTTCAGCATCACAAAATGATAGTTATGGAGAGCTTGGATATAATGTTTACTTAGGAGATACTTTACTCGGATTCACAACCAATACAACATACGTTTATAATACAAATCAAAAAAGTGGAACTCTAACTTTTAAAGTAGTTGCAACATATAAAAGTTATAATGCACTTGCAAGTAGTGCTGCTACAACTAAAATTCAAATAAATAATCAACAGGTAGAAAAGCCTACAACAACAAACATAAAATATAGCGTTAATTACTTCTGCTGTTTAAATGATGATTGTAGTCAAAATAGACAAATAGGGACAAAGCAATTTACTTCAACATCAAGTAGTAATTCTATAACTATTAATTATCAACAAGTAGAACCTTATCAAATGCAAACAGATTCAACATGTATTAATGAAATAAATACAACTAAAACTGGAACAACATTTAATGTAACAAACGGAAGCACAATAGAGATATATTATAAAAAGAAGGCTGAGACTACTCAACCTCCTGCAACAAATCCTAGTACAAGTCAATAGACTAAAAAATTATAAATAAATATAGAAACTTTCCATATAGAAAAAGGAAAGTTTTTATATGCAAAAATCTTTAAAAATATGGTGTTAATACTTTAATTCTAGGCCTCAAAAAAAGTCTTTACTTACTTTTTCATTAACGATTTTATTCCTTTACTTTCATAAAAATTTTTTTCTCCTAATTTATTTGAATATATTGAAATTATATTTTCTAACTTTTCATATCCATTTTCAACTGATATTTTACCTATTCTATCTTTATCAGCTTCATTATCACAGTAAGTTATAATCTCATATATCTCCTCATCTGCTAAAATAGGTAATAGATTAACTAATGTATCAAGTTGAGGTACATCAACTTTTTTTGGCAATGCAATAGAAATAGTATTTTTCTTACTCTTACTTTCCCAAATAGCAATTTTACCTAAAGATGCTATATAAGAAGATACACTATCAATATCAGTAAAATCATCATTAAAATTATTTAATAATCCAGGTATTATATCTTCTAGCCTTAAAGCTGGAAAATCTTCCTTATCTTCAATTTTAGGTAATTTTTCAATTTTTCCATTTTCTTTTATTATAATCATTACATTTTCATAAATAAACTGACTCATATATATTTATACTCCTTTTCTTTTGTATATTTTTATAATATCATATTATTAAGAATAATTTTAGTAAATATGAAAATTATATTATTAATATAAAATATTTTCATATTAATTTATTTAATAAAGTATAATATTAATGTAGGTGATTATATGAAATTTGATTTTAATAAAAAGATTATTGTTAGCTTTTTAGTGGTATTTATTTTAGTTATTAGTAGTATTTTTTCTATAATATCTTTGGATAAAAAAAATAATATAAAAACAAAAAAAATAACTGCAACAGTTTTAGCAGTTGAAGATGATAATTTAACTGTTCAAGATAAGAATAAAATTATTTATACTTTCAGTTTAAAGGATATAAAAGCTGATATTGGAGATAATTTACTTATTGAATATACCGGTGTATTAGATAAAAATAACAGTATTCAGAAAAATAAAGTTGTTAATTATAGTGTTATTACTGTCTCTAATGATGAAAATGGTATCCCAGATAATTATTTAGATAAAGGAATTTTCAGTAATTATTATATTCTTGCATATGATAAATTAAGTAAACTATCCCTTAATGAAAAAATAGGTCAAATCTTTTTAGTACGTTATCCTGATAGTAATCAAATTCAAGATTTAATAAATTATAAATTAGGAGGATTTGTTTTCTATGAAAAAGACTTTAAAGATAAAGATAGTGATGAAGTAAAAACAATGATTAAAAATATACAAAAAGCTAGCAATATCCCATTGCTTACTGCAGTTGACGAAGAAGGAGGAAGCGTTGTCAGAATAAGTAGTAATCCCCTTCTAGCAAAAGAAAAATTTAAATCTCCACAGGAACTTTATAATGAAGGAGGATTAAATTTAATAAAACAAGATACTATTGATAAAAGTAAATTATTAAGTAATTTAGGAATAAATCTTAACTTGGCCCCAGTAATTGATGTTTCTACTAATCCAGATGATTATATGTACAATCGAAGTTTAGGTAAAGATACTAATTTAACATCTCAATATGCCAAAGCTGTAATAGAAAGTAGTAAAGGAACTGGAGTAAGTTATACACTAAAACATTTCCCTGGTTATGGAAATAATAACGACACTCATACTAGTAGTTCTATTGATGAAAGAAGTTTTGATGATATTTTAAAAAATGATTTACCTCCATTTAGAGAAGGAATAAATGAAGGTGCAGAAGCTGTCTTAGTAAGTCATAATATTGTTAATAGTATAGATCAGGAAAATCCGGCTTCCCTTTCTAAAAGCGTACACAATCTTCTTAGAAATGAGCTTAATTTCACAGGAGTGATAATCACAGATGATTTATCAATGGGAGCTGTTAAAGATATAGAAAACAGTGCAGTAAAAGCAATTTTAGCAGGTAATGATATAATTATTACAACTGATTATAAAAAAGATATTGAAGCAGTTAGAGCATCTGTTGATAGTGGTGAAATTAGTGAAGACTTAATCGATAAAATAGCCTTTAAAATTCTAGCTTGGAAATATTATAAAGGATTAATGTTTGAACATCAAAAATAATTAAAAATACTTTTGATATAATTATCATTAGTATTTTTAATTTTCTTCTTTTATTTTTTTTATTCTTTTCTTTATTAATAAAATAATTTCAATAGGAGCATCTATTTTATTAAGAACTAATAAACTATCTTGTAATTTTGTAATTAGAGGAAGATTATCCTCAATCATTTTTGCTTCTTCTTTATAATTAAAATTAGAAATAGGATTTTGTTCTACAAAATTTCTTATATAATTTTCAATATCCTTTAATAAATAAACTTTTAAATCATATTCATCCATTTCTATAATTCCATAATATGCTCCTACTAAATATCTAAATTGATCTATCAATAATTCCATACAATCTCCTTATATCTATATTATATCATCTTATATAAAAAATTATTTATAAATTTATATATAACAAAAAAATGCCTAAAAAAGCATTAATTTGTTATTGTGTTATTTTCTTTTAGCATATTATACGTATTTTCAGTAAGATATATTTTTATTTTTGAGAAATTACTAATATCATAGTCCCTAATAATCTTATGTTTTAAATCATTAATAATAAGTTTATAAGCATCTAATAATTTAATGTCATATGTAATTAAATATGTATCATAATATTTATATATATCATAATCTGCTTCTTCTATAGAGGTTATTTCAACTTTTGCTTTATTTTCTTCTATCGAATTATCTATTACATATAAAATATTGTCATTGTTCATATGATTATCATTATGTATTATAGTATTATTATTAATTGAAATATACTTTGTAGTTTTTTTACTATCTAAATTACTATAATCATTTTTATAATTATAATTTAATAAATTTATACAAGTTAGTCCAATAGAGACTCCTATCGTTATTAAACTAATAATTGAAAGTATAAAAATCCTTTTAAAGTTTATTTCATTATTTGTAATAAAATCATATAAAAACTTTATTATGCAATAACATATTATAATCATTCCTAATAGTGTTGAAAATATAAACAAAAATATTATTGAATATATAATATGATATATACTTATAACACTTAGTATAATTAAAAATATAAAAATAAATATTAAAGGAACAATAATAAAAATAGCAAATATTTTCATTATTAGATTAATCATTTTTAAAAAAATATTGTAAAAGCTCATAATAGAATGTTTAGGATCTCTAATAATTATTTTTTCTTTTGAAGGTTTTTGATATTGATAATTAATATTATTTTTTGAATCTATTGGTTTTTCTATAGTTTTCTTATAAACATTACTATCTTCAATAGTTACAAAGTAATCTAAATATCTAATCTTAAATAAATGAATTAAAATAATTATTCCTATTATTATTAATAATATTATAGTAAGTGAATTAAAAATATTTTTAATATCATAACCAAAAAATGGTATTCTAAGAAGATATTGCAATATTAAAGAATCAATCGTTGCATAGACTACCAAAGATACTATAAATATAGTTATAGCAACAATGGACATCTCAAATAGAAATTTTATTTTTTCTATAAATTTCATACTAAAAAACATATTGTATGATTTAGTAATAAAAGATAATAAATCCTGTAAATAATTATTAAAATTCAATTTACTGGGTTGATTGTTATTACTAATCGTCCCGTCATCTAATAAATCTTCTAAGGTGCAGTTAAGTATTTTGGTCATCTGAATTATTTTTTCCATATCTGGATATGATGCTGATGATTCCCATTTAGACACAGCTTGTCTTGAAACATTCAACTTGTCTGCCAATTGTTCTTGACTTAAATTATTATTTTTTCGTTGTTTTGCTAGCTTATCACAAAATTTCATATTTCCACCTCCACCAAAATTATATTATAAATATTATTGGTAGCAAAACCTAATATCGCTATCTTTTTGTATAAATTTAGTTGCATTTATAAAATTTGGTAGATTAGATTTTAATCTTCTTTATTTTCATAAGCTAATAATTCTTTGATATCATTCTCAGTTAATTTAGAAAAAGAATTTTCTCCATTATTAGCATCTATAAGCTTATCACTTAATATTTTCTTTTTATTTTGTAATTCTAATATTTTTTCTTCTATAGTACCCTTTGAAATAAATCTAATTACTTCTACAACGTTTTTTTGCCCAATTCTATGAGCCCTATCTGTCGCTTGGTTTTCTGCCTGAGGATTCCACCATAAATCTAAATGGATTACCACATCAGCACTAGTAAGATTAAGGCCTGTGCCACCTGATTTTAACATAATAAAGAAAACATTAGTATCATCATTATTAAATTTTTCTACTAATTCCATTCTTTTTTTACTTGATACTGAGCCATCTATTGTATATGATGATATATTATTTTTATTTAGTTCTTCTCTTGCAATATCAAGAGCAGTTTTAAAACTAGTAAATATTAAAATTTTATGATTATTAGCAATTATTTCTTTTACACATTTTATAAATTCTTCAATTTTCCCACTTCCACCATCATAATTAGAAAATAATATTCTAGGATCTATACATATTTGTCTTAATTTGGTTAAAAGTTTTAATATCAAAAATCTAGCTTTTTTTATTCCTTCGCCTTCTAAAATTTCTTGCATTTGTTTATTTACATTTTCAAGTTCTGCTAAATAAATCTTTTTTTGCTCTTTTGTTAATTCTACGTAAATATTATTTTCTATTTTATCAGGTAAATCTTTTATAACATCTTTTTTCTTTCTTCTTAAAATAAATGGTTTAATTAAATTATTTAAATTTTCTAATTTCTTATTTGTATCCTCATCAAAGTCATTTACTTTATATCTCTTTCCAAATGTTTCAACACTACCTAAAAATCCTGGCATTATGTAATCAAATATACTCCACAATTCAATAGTTGAATTTTCAATAGGTGTTCCAGTTAAAGCGATTTTAGTATCAGCTTCCATACTCTTTACAGTTTTTGTTACTTCTGTATTATTATTTTTTATATTTTGAGCTTCGTCTATTATCATTACTTTAAATTTAATTGCTTGATAAAATTCTTTATCTTCTCTTAATAAACCATATGTTGTTATTAAAATATTACAATTTGATATATCTTGTTGTTCTTCATGTCTTTTTTTCTTTAATCCTACTAAAACTTTATATCTTATATTAGGTTCAAATTTCAATATTTCTTGCTCCCAATTATAAGCAAGAGAAGTTGGAGAAACTATTAAGAACTTATAATCTTTATTTTCTTTTAAAAGTTCTTTAATAAAATAAATAGTTTGTATTGATTTACCTAATCCCATCTCATCAGCAAGTATTCCTCCAAAACCTGTTTTGTCAATATTATATAACCATTTAATTCCATCTACTTGATAATCACGCAGTATTTTTTTTTCATTACTACTAAGTTTTACTTTTGAATTTTTATATGTATTAAACTTTTCTATTAACTCATCAAATAAATTATTTGTTTTTATAATATGATATTTATTGTTTTTTAAGCTATCTAGGTATATTGCCTTATATTTTGGTATAACTCCTTCACCTTTTATAATATCTTTATCTTTTAGATGCATATCATCTGCAAGTTCTTGTAATTCTTGAATATCCCTATCTTCTTCTAGATTAATTATATCTCCACTTTTTAATCTAAAATACTTTTTTTTGTTTTTAAGCGACTCAAAAATATTTACTATTTCATCTTCTTTTATATCACCTAAGTCAAAACTATAGCTCATAATATTATCTTTTCCAATTGAAAAGGTACTTGAAATATTACTTTTTTTAATTATATTTACATTTTTTAATTTTTCAGAAGTATATGTCTCATATTTATCTGTTAATTCTAAAAGTCCTTCTTCTATAAAATAAGCTATAGAATCAAGTTCATCTATAGTGATTTTATCTTTTAAAATATTAAATTTATAATATTGTAATTCTTCTAATATTTTATTTTCAAAATCATCATCTCTAAGAATATTATCAACTTTATCAAAATAATTTATTTCATTACCATCATAATCAAATTTTAAATTACAAACTACTTTATTTCTTAAAAAATCAAAATATAACTTTGGCTTCGGTTCATTTGATATTATTATATCATCTATTTTTTCATCTACTTCTATTTGTGTTTTTAAGTATGGCAAAATTGTTTTTGAAAATTCAGGAATTTCTTCTTTTGTAAATACTAAATTATCTATTTCATTATAAAGTACTATTTTTAGTAATTCTCTTTCTTTTTTACCTAAATGATATAGTATATTTTCAACTTGAACATATTCCAGATCTCCAGTGATTATGTTAATTTTATCAATATTATTAAATATTAAATGGTATTTGTTATCTATTTTATTCAAAATTGTTTTTAATGGATATTTCTTTTCTATTTTTGATATTTTATAGCCATTTAATGAAAAAGTAGTATTTTCTAATTTTTTTAAAAGTACTTTTAAGCTATTTCTTCTTAATATAAAATGTTGATAACTATAATATGATATTTCCTTTAATGTTTGTAGGTAATTAATTATATCCATATCTTGCTTATTAAAGTATTGTTTATTAGGATCATAAGTAAATTGTTTACCAAAATATAAATTTTCTTCGTTTTCAATAGCATTTAAAAAATGAGTTATTTTGTTATTAGAACATTTATATAGTTTTTTCAATCCAATTTCTATAGCAAGGATGGAATTATCATCAGAATAGTCAATTAAATTATTAGTTGTTAAATATAATTTAAAGGTTAATTCTTGCTTTGGTTTTTTATTTAAAGATTTTTCGTCACTAAAATATTTAAAGATATTTTTTGTAATATTTTCTACTTCATTTTCATCAACAGTATTTTTAAAAATACTATCTTGATATAAATAAAGACAGGCTGCTAAGTGTTTGCAACTTTTATATCCATAAAATTGTGGACAGTCACATTCTAAATATGAAATATCACCTTTTTTATTTGTTTCTATAATACAATTGTAATAGTATATTCTTCTTTCAGATTCAACAGTAAAAATATGTTTTATTATATCATTTTCCTTTTTAGAGTTAATGTAATTAACATATGATTCATAATAGTTTTTACCTTTTATATAATCAGGATAATTAATATAATGTAGTATATCTTTTTCATGATTTACTTTATTTTTCTTAATATTTGTCAACAACACATTATCACCTACTTCTTTATCAATATATTATATCATACTCATCTATTAATTTTAATATTTTTTTTATAATTCTGGCACTCCTACATATTTTTTATTTTCTAGTCTAAAATAAATTGTACAAAGAGCACCTACTATAAAGAAGCAACTGCCTAGTAGTCTAACTTTAAATATATATTTCCTATCTTCTCTAGCATTCTCATAGTTTTTATAATTCCTATATAGAAAAAAAATATATAAGAAAAAGGTTGCTATTAAAACAAAATCAAAAATATTATCAGCTTTCTTTTGATATTCATAATTTTTAGTTCTTATATATTTTTTTTGTATTTGATCACCATATATACTTAAAATTCCTAAAACTATAAAAATAGCAGATAAAAAATCTTCTATATTTAACTCTTTTAGTTCTTGTTCAAAGTTTTCATTACTCATACTTAATTATATTAAATTTTATTTTTTTAAATACTAAAAACAGTCTTAGTTTAAAATATAAAGGTTAAATATCAAAAATTAGTCATAAATTTGTATTTTTTTTACTTCTTTATACCAATTAGCAATATTATTCTTCATTTTAAATGATATCTTTCTTTTATTTATAAAGTTAAATATTAATTGCCTAATAAATTCTATAATAGCTGCAAATATAAAAATAAAGATTGATACTACTATTAAATATAGAATAAATTTATAAGATGTAATGTTTAGTCTATCTATTTTTAACAGTTTATAAATAACCCTCCTTATAAAAGAATTATCATGTATCATATAAATTCCCATTGTTAATGAAGATATTTTATTAATTATTTTATTATTTATACTTAAAGTACCAAAAAATAAAAAGTATGATAATGATTGTAATAATACAAATGGATTACTATATGCTAAGCTCATAAACATAACATTATCCGCTAATTCATAAGTAATAGAATTTATTCCAGATATATAATTTGCGGCTATATACAAAATATAATTAGTAAATATAGAAATAAAAAATATTACAATATAAAATAACTGCAAAAATTTTTTGGAAAATATTTTAAAAAAATAACTTTCATTAACTGGATATTTTTTTAAATATGCACCTAAAAAATATAAAAATATGAAATTACATAGAGTATAACCATTATTTTCAAAAGCCTTGTTTCCAGTTACATAAGGTATAAATGACACTGACATAAATAATACTAGCAACAGCTTTTGGTAATCACCTTTTTCTATTTTTTTTATTAATATATTTATAAAAGGCGATAATAAATATAAGAATAAATACACTTTAATAAACCAATATTCATCAATATTTAATATAAAAGTTTCTCTAAATATATATACCTTACTTAAATTTACTATCCCTAATGTTGTAAATAAAACTATGATTAATATTCTATAAAATAGACTAGATGTTATTAACTTACATACTTTTGAAAAATTAAATTTTTTTTCACATTGATAATAACCACTTACTAGTATAAATGAATTTACATGCATTATTGTTATAAAAACAATAAGTTGTAACAATAATTTAACACTTTCATTCGCCGAATTTTCTATTGCATGTCCATGCACTATAGCATGATATAAAACTATTAAAAACATTGATATAATTCTCATTAGTTCATAATTTGAGTTTCTTATTTTTACATCTTTCATATATAAATCCCACCCTGATCTTAATCTAATTATAATATATAATTGGAAAAAAAGCTATATATAATATATAAATCAGAATAAAAAAAACTATAAATCATTATAGATTTATAGAAATTAATAAATTTATATTAAATATAATCTTTTATGTATTATAAGTATCATATGATTTTTTATAAAATTTCATAATAATTTTAACAATAAATTTAGGCCATATTTTTTCAAACATTTCAATATCTTCTTGCTCTCTTTTATTATTAACAATAAACTCTTTAGTAGTTGCTTCATCATGTATTCTATAATTTATTAATTTTTTAGGAATATACAACATTCCTCCCTTCATTTTTGCTATTTTCAAAAAAGTATCCCAATCTAAGCCAAATTTTAAATTTGAGGTGAATATACTCTTCCCCAAAAGCTTTTTATTATAAGTAACTGAAGGACAATTTATAGAATTTCCAAATGATAATGATAAAACTTTAAAAAACTTAATCCTTGATAATCTCTTATTTCTTACAAATATTTTTAACATTTCTTTTATTTTACTATTTTTATCAGTTGATACCTTTCCATTTTTATATGGATTATAATTAGTATTGTACATGAGAATATTACTATCATAATTGGCTAATATTTCTTTAGTATATTCTTTATCATAAATATCATCTTGATGAGTTATCGTAACTAATTCTGTTTTGGCCTTATTATAAGCGAAATTCCAATCATCACAAATATCTGATTTACCTTTTCTAATAAAATATGGAATACCATATTTTTTAGCAATATTCTCAATTTTTTCATTCGGAGTAGAAGTCACTATTAAATAATTAGTTTTAATTTCTTGATTGATAACAGAATTAACACACTCTTCTAAGTATGGTGACTCTTTATATGCGCATATAGCAAATGTATGCAAATTACTCATTTCTTGAATCTTTTTTATATCAATTGTTTTATCCTTAAAAACCCATAATCTAGATAAAATAAAGTTATATGGAACAGTTACAAATAAAACTAAAATAGGTGCTATTAGTTTTGATATACTTAATATATCTACAAGGATATACATGCATAAAATATTTAAAAAATATGATGAAATATATACAATATAATATCTTAAAATACTAGTAGTTTTCTTTTCTTCTTTTTTCTTAAAAACCCATATCTTATTGAGAAAATATCCTATAATAGAACTTATAAAATAAGCAACTGTAGTAGCTATTAAATAATTAATTTTAAAAAACAATAACCCATAGTAAATTATCCAGGAGCTTACAGTATTAATTACTCCTACTATACCAAATTTAAAAAATTGTATTACTAATTTTTTCATACTTCCTCCTAATTAATTCATATATAACTGCTTCAATTTTATATCTCGTTTATTTATTTTCTCATTTGTATTAAATATTAATCTAACCTTACATGCTCTATTGATTTCTGGAGAGACATATATTTTTTGATTAATAAAATTATTATTAATATGTATTGTTTTTATTTTTTTATCATTTATAACAATAGATAATGAATCAAACTTAGTATAATCTTTTAATTCGATTTTTAAATTTAGATTCCTGTTTTGCTTAACTACTAAATAACAGGCAAAATCATCTTTTATATAATTATTATCATATTTTCCGTATAGTATTTTACTTGTTTTAAAATTATTTGTCGAAAATATTGTATTTAATTGTGCTATTAAATTATCACTATCTATATCCATTTGATCTATTGGTCTTGCTTTAATATGAACATCATTCTTGGTAACTACCAAATCTGTAATTGTATTCATAAAACCACCTTTGTTAGTTAAATATGCACCATAATAAGAATTGACATTACTTATATTATATATTAATGATGTTAACATTCCTATTAATATTACAATATATTTTATTAATTCAGTTTTAAATTCACTATTTCCTAATAGGTAAATCAAACTTAAAAATAAAATAACCGTAGAAATAAGTGGATATATTGATTTCCATAAACAAGGTAATGTATATATAGCACTATGAGAATCTATCATTAACATTAATAAAACTATAGGTGAAACTGTTAGAAAAACAGATATTGTTATTTTCTTTAATTTTTCAACTTTATTCATTTCTTTATTAGTAATTAATTTTATTAAACAAATAATCCATATAACTATAAATACTAAAATTGACATAAAAATCATTTTAGGTATTGTCGACATTAATATTTCGATTGATTCCTTTAAAGTTTTTAGACTTATTCCGTTTATAGAACCAGCAATAGTATGCCCATGTTTTTGTAATCCACCAGTAAAATAACTAAACAAGGCTTTTCCCCACCATACATGAAATGATATATATATAAGACATGAAAGTAAGCATATCAAACTTACTAAATTAATTTTCTTATTTATAATAGAAAACAAAAAGCTTAAACCAGTTAATAAAATAACAATTGCCAAGACTTGCTCATCTAATGTCATTAATAAAAAAATAGGTATAGAATATAATAGCCTCTTTATATTATTTTTAGTAATATTAACATTCAAATTTTTAATAATAAATGTTATTAAAAATATACAAACTGGAACAGCTAAAAGCTTGCCTGCTCTAGCTCTCCAATATGTGGCAACTTGATAATTCTGAAACATTAAGGCTGAACTTGATATTAATAAAGTTAAGCCTTTCCACTTTGATATCTTAGGACATATATTTTTTATAAATGAAAAAATAGATAATACCATTAAAATCATTGTTATAATATAAAATATTTGCCTATTACCCCATAAAGGTATCATTCTTGTAAGTTTAAAAAATATATTTTCATCTATAAATTGTACTAGAAATGATAGATATCTTGGTCTATATTGTCCTAGCTCCGTTAATTTTAAATCAAATGGTCTAGTTAACATAGCAATAATAAAATTATCTCCAGATTTTACTTCCCAAGGCAATAAATTATTAGTAACTTCTGGTCTTACTTCCTCGCTAACTATTGGTTGTTTAAACATATATAAGCCGAAATATATAAAAATAACTATAATTCCTAATATTAAGCACACTGAATCTAAAAATTTAATTATTCTTTTTTTATCTAAATCTTTCATATATATCCTCCCATTTAAATTTTACTGTTTGAGGTATATCATAATATTCTTTTATCCAAAAGTCCATTGTAGGTTCTTCATATGATTGAGTTGAACCATACCAACTATTCTCTACTTTATATAATATTATTGTATTTTTATCTTCATTTTTATCATAATCCCTTAATATTTGATCATTTAATTTTGAAATTGAATAATTATCTCTATATCCATCATAAATATTTATATAATTATATAATCCTCTTTTAGCTAAAATTATTATGAATAACATAGCTATTATTTTAATAACTTTTTCATTATTATTTAAAATATCTAACAATAATTTTATGGAAATAAGAAACATAAAAAATATAAAAGGTAGACCAGTTCTTCCACCCAATGTAGGAGATAGCAATAAACAAAATATACTGCATGCTGCCGCTATTTCTATTGAAATAAATTCAATTTTATTTTCCATATTAAAATATAAAATTGAAACCACTAAAAATGAAATTAGCCATAAAGTAGAAATAATTAAAAATATTGTTTGGTTATATAATATATGGTTATAATGTATTAAAATTATTTCTATAATATTAATCATTAATGGTACAATTAAAAAATATATTTTTTTTGTTTTCATATAATATTTTATAAAAATTTTATATATCATAAAAATAATCCCTAAACATATAACATATATATATATATGCATTTTATCTAAAAATATATTTTTTAATATATCAGGATAATTAGTTAAAATCTTATCTATAAAACTTAATTTAGAAAATGAAGTAGTATCCATTCTAGCCCAATTACCAGGCGCTAAAAATAGTAGAAGATAACTAATAATTGTTGTTAAAACCGCTGGTAAATCAATAAATAAATATTTTTTAGCCTCTTTTGCATGGTGTAAAATTATATATGTTACAAAAAATCCCAATAAAGCTATTCCTATTTGCTCCTGAGAGAATGTTGTTAAAAATGATAGTATTATTATAATTAATATATCAATTATTGAATGTCTCTTTTTATTTTTTTGAATTTTTTCGATGATTATTATATAAAAATAAATAGTAGCAAATAATGGAAGAAGAGGCCATATGTATAATACCGATGCAGATGCCCAATAAATTCCGTGCCGTAAATATACCATATCAATACATGTATACAAAATTAATATTAATATTGGTACAATGTCTATTAACTTTGATTTTTTAGAATAATATTTTATTATTTTGTATATATAGAAGATAATACTTGTGATAACAAAAGTCTGCACTAGCATAAATGGCTTTATACTATTTTTTAAAAGAGGAATAATAAAAGCAATAGCATAAAATATTCTCCCTCCCCAATTATTATATATTTTATCCGCCCATGTAAGTAACTGTGAAAAATTATAGTTTGTTCCTGCAACATTTTTAACTAAGTAACTATATGACAATGAAGCATTTCCATAATCATCAAAATACATTGTAATAACACTATGCTGAAAAGCTAATAAAATAAAGATAATGATAAAGATAGAGATTATGAATTTTTTATCATAGATATACTTTATAATTTTTGCTATTTGATTCTCTATATAGTTACATATTGATTTAACTTTATTTTTTGACATTTTCTTTTTCCTTTAATAATATATCTTTGATAATATATCTAGGTCTTTGCTTAGTTTCACTATAAATTTTTCCTATATATTCACCAATTATACCTATACACAAGATTTGAAAACCTCCGAAGAAGCAAATTAATGAAACAATAGTTGTCCATCCTGTTACATTATTTGAAATAAAATGCCCTATAATAACATATATTAAAAATATAAAACTTAAAAATGAAATTATAAAGCCAGATAAAGTTATTAACCTAATCGGTTTAATACTAAATGATAGAATACCGTCCAAAGCAAAGCTTAACATCTTTTTTAGAGGATATTTTGAGACACCTGCAAAACGTTCATTTCTTTCATATTCTACTTTTGCAGTATCAAATCCTATCAAAGGTATTATTCCTCTTAAAAATAGATTTACCTCTTTAAAATTTTCTAATTCAGTTAAAGCTCTTTTTGTCATTAATCTATAATCAGCATGATTGTAAACAATATCTACACCTAACGCTGCCATAAATTTATAAAAAAGCTCTGCAGTTGTTCTTTTGAAGAATGTATCTGTTTTCCTAGCAGATCTCACACCATATACTATATCACAGCCTTCATTATATTTTTCTATCATTTTATCCATAACATTAATATCATCCTGCAGATCAGCATCCATACTAATTACAATATCAGCATATTCTTTTGCAATCATTAATCCTGCAAGTAAAGCATTTTGATGCCCTCTATTTTTAGATAAGTTAACACCAGTTACATATTTATTAGATTTATTTAATTCTTTTATTAATGCCCAAGTCTTATCTTTTGAGCCATCATTAACATACATTATCTTACTATTTTTATTTATTAAATCCTCTTTTATCATTTTATTTATTTTTTCTGTTAATTTTTCTGTTGTAACAGGTAATACTTCTTCTTCATTATAACATGGTATAACTACATATAAACAACTACTACTTTTTTTCATTTTACTCCTCCATTATTTATCTATGTTCCATACTTTTTTCAAAAATTTGTATCTTTTTTCTATTTCCTTTTTTTGCTTTTTATTTAAACCATACGTTTTATCATAGTAATCATGAATACTTTTAATCTCTTTAATATGTGCTTCTTTTTTTGTTACACTACTAACATTATTTCCATGTACACGATAGTAATTTAATGTTTTATTATAAAAAGATATATCACCTAATTGCATTATGTTTGAATATAATAACCAATCTCCCGCTTGTTTATACTTACTAGATAATTTAAAATATTTAGTATAGTTTCCTTTTTTAATAATTGCACTTGAAACGTTAGCAATTGTACAATTTAAAAATGTATAATTATTAAATTCATCTTTACCATTATTGGTATAGTTTTGATTCCAATGTCCTGTCTTCATAATATCTATCTCTGGTTTTATTGTTTTTAAAATAATATTGCCTATAGCATCAATAAAAGCAGTGTCAGAATATGAAATAATAATATTTTTATTACCTATAATTGGTTTAGTTATTTTCTTTAAAAAGCTTTTATCACAGTAGTCATCTGCTTCAGCAATCCAAACATAATCTGATTTAGCTAATTCAAAACCCTTTTGCCATTGTTTAAATGCTGAACCACTGTTTTCTTCGTTATATACTTTCTTTATTTCTATATATTTACTTAACTTATTAACAATATCATCAATTAATTCTCTACTATTATCAGTTGAGCAATCATCAAGAATTATAATTTCATTCAATTTCACTTGCTGATTTAGTATACTATAAAGTCTTTGATACATAAATCTTTCATAATTATAATTTGGGACTACTACTGAAATAGATACTTGGTATTCTTTCATATTTGCCTGTTTTTTTGATAATTCAATTAAAGTATTAATCGTTATATTATTTTCTATTACTGGTTTTATATATAATTTTTTATATGTATTATGCATACTTATTAGTAGGCTAGTAAAAAATGATAAACCATTGCAGTTCAACTTTACTAATAACTTATAATAATATTTATGTTTTTTACCAGATCTATCTAAAAAATTCCAGAAGAAATGATTTTGTCTTATATTATATTTTTTACTTAGTTCATTAAATCTTTTCAACCATTTAACTCTTTTAAAGAAGTTCTGTTCTTTGGGTATAACGTATATAAATAGTAATATCAACTGCTGATAAACTATTGCATTTTTATACTCTTCATAATTATCAACACCTTTGATTCGTTCTAAGGTCTGTGCAACACCTTCAAATATATCAAACCTTTTTTCTGAAAAAGAACTATTTTGAATAGATGATTCTCTTTGAACATAGTTGTAATAAGTATCTTCATTATATACTACTTTATTTGCTTTAATAATAGTTGGTATAACCACTGCTATATCTTCATTCACTTTTCCTACTGCAAATTTATATTCTTCTATATTTTTCCTTTTAAAAAGTTTATTACAAGCAGATGCTACTTCACCAGTGTTTACAAAATCTATTTTTTTACTATTTTTAGCACCACAAGTTACCCTTTGTGATTGCATTTCTTTTTCATATACTATATTTATATCACATATTGCTATATCAGCTTTTTCTTTTATAAGCGTATTCAATAAACATTCATAATAGTTATTTGGAATATAATCATCTGAATCAATATAGCCTATATAATCACCAGTTGCTTTTTCTAACCCAACATTTCTTGTATAAGCTAAACCACTATTTTTTTTATTTGAAAAATAAATAACATTTTTATGATCTTTAATTTTTTTTCTTATTATCTTATCAGATTCATCTGTTGAACAATCATTTACGATTATTAACTCTAAGTTTTCATACGTCTGATTAAATAATGATTCTAAACATTTTTCAATATATTTTTCAACATTATAAACTGGTATTATTACTGAAATTTTTGGTTTCATTATATAGCATCTCCTTTTTTATATACTTCTTTTAATAACAATAAGGATTTTAAAATTTCTTTATTCTTAAATATTAATTTTTTATACTCATTTTTATATTCTTTATTTAATGACATACCTTCTTTATGTATTAATTCTATAGCTGGACTATAAAGTGAAATCAACCCATCATGATGACATCTATAATACAAAAATTCCTCTTCATGAAACAAAAATGTATTATTATAGAAAACATCTGAATATCTATTATAATATTTTTTTGAAAATATTAAGGCACATCCATGAAGAGCTACCTCTGTTGTATCCTTTTCTGCATTTTTTCTTATTACTCTATTTTTTTTAAATATTTTTTTTATTCTAATATAAACCTTTAACATATTTCTTAGCAGCATGCTATTATATATCTTAATCAGCCTTTTTGTATATTTTATTCTTTCCTCAATTTCTTCAAGACTTTTATATGCATTAAATGGATTTACTGATTCTGTTTCTTCCGGTAATATTTTAGGTCCTAAAATATCAAAGCTATATTTTTTGTATAACTTGTTTATTTTGGAAACAAAATCTTTTTGTTCTATTATAATATCATTATTTAAAACACATATGAAATCAGGGTTGTATTTTTTTATTGCATACTTGCAGCCTACATTATTTGCTTTAGCATAACCTAAATTTTCTTTATTTATTATTAATTTATCAACTTTATTTTCTATTTTTTGTAAATTCTCAATATCGTTAGAATTTGATACAACAACTATTTTAGAATTAAACTTTTTTAAAGATTCGATACATTCAATAGTATCTCTGATATTATTATAATGTAATATTACAAATACTATCATACTTCTTCAGCAAAGCCTTTCTCTAATTTTTTAAATACTACTACTCCTAATAATAATAGTAGTATACTTCCTACAAAAACTAATAATAAATTTAGAAAATTAGGTAATTGCTTATAATAAAATATATCTCTATAACTATTAATAATTGTAGTCATTGGATTTAAGTATAATATCCATCTATATTTTTCTGGAAATAATGTCGTTGAATATAAAACAGGAGTTGCATAAAATAACATTGTTATAAAAAAATTAATTATATATTCTGCATCTCTAATATAAATATCAATCGCACTAGTTATCATAATTATTGCTAATGTTAAAATATATTGAATAAGAGCAATTATAGGTAATATAAATATATACCAACTAAAACCTATACCACTTATTAATAAAAATATTAAAATTATTGGCACAGATATAAAATAGTTTATAAGTCCACTAGTTGCTGTAGAAATTGGTAATATTTGTCTTGGAAAATATACTTTTTTTATAATATCTGCATTCCCTAATATACAGAAGGTTCCTTGAGAAATAACAGTAGTGAACCAATTCCATGGAAGAATAGCTATTACTATGAATGTTACATAATTTGGTTGACTATTTTTTAAAATAAAAGGAAAAACTATTGCATATACTAAAGACATTAATAATGGATTAATAAAAGACCATAATATTCCCAAGAAAGAGCCTTTATATTTACCTCTTATATCTTTTTTTACATTTGTTTTTAAGAACTCTCTATACTTGTATATCTCATTTAACATAAACCGCTCCTATCCACATATTTTTATATATTCATTTATAACAGTATCTGGTGAACTATCCATATTCACTTTTCCATTATAAATCCATATGGCTCTTGTACATAATTTTTTTACTTGTTCTAAGCTATGTGTTACTATTACTATTGTTTTATCACTATCTTTTAATTCTTGTAATTTATTAAAACACTTATCTTGAAAATGTTGATCTCCAACTGCTAAAATTTCATCTATCAAAAGTATTTCTGCATCTACGTTAATTGCTACTGAAAAAGCAAGACGCATATACATACCAGATGAATATGTTCTAACAGGACTGTCAATAAATTCTCCAAGTTCTGAAAACTCAATAATATCATTAATTCTTTTTTCTATTTCATCTTTTGTAAGACCAAATATTGACGCATTAAAATAAATGTTTTCCCTTCCTGTAAAATCAGGATGAAATCCTGCACCAAGTTCTAATAACGATGTTAATTTACCATGTGTTATTACTTTTCCTGTTGTTGGATATATGATCTTTGTCATTAATTTTAATAAAGTACTTTTCCCTGAACCGTTAGTACCTATCAAAGCAACCGTTTCACCTTTTTTTATATTTAAATTTATATTTTCTAAAACATTTCTGGTTTCTGTTTTTTTCTTATTCCAAAATACTAATCTTTCTTTTAGAGTAGTTGGTTTATCATAAAATAGTCTAAATTTTTTAGTGACATCTTTAACTTCTATAACATTCTCGCTAACTTCTTTGCTCATAAAAGTTCCTCCTACATCAAATTAAGTATAACATATTTTTAGTATTATTTTAAATTCAATTTTTATCATTATCAAATGGCATATCAAATATTGCTTTTGATAATGTATTAATGTTGGCATATCCATACTTTTCATCTGGTTCCAAATATGTACCCTCAGCCCATTCGTTCCATGCATTTATAAACATAAATCTATTTTCCTTTTTATTTCTTCTTCTTGTCTCTTCGATTATTATTCTAAGCCATTTGTAATAACTCCTTAATGAATAGTTATAATATACAGTATAGTCCTCTTTTCTTCTTGCCGAGTTATCCCATCCCATTGTACATGTATAATAAAATGTTTTTAGTGGATAGTGTTCTTTATACAAATGCTCTATATCTTCTACAATTTTTTCATAATTAAATATTTTAGATGAAGATAACCCTGTAATTTTTGTTTCTTTATGTCCTATACCTTGCGGTGGAAAATCAAATTCTGCATCAATGTATTCAGTATATTTATATTCAGTATTTGAAATATCACATTTTGAACAAATATATAATTCTCCTATCCCTTCTTCCCTAGCATATTTACGCCAATTTTCTACTAATTCTTTAAAATTTGGTATCTCATTTGGATTATATATTAATATCATTGGCTTTCCATCAACTTTTATATATCTTTCATCTAATATGTATTTTTTTATGTCTTTAATAAATTTTTTATAATCATTTTCTAAATATTCCTGTTTTATTAAAATATCATTTTTACAGCCATCCCACGTTCTAGTCCAATTTTCATTAGCCCAACATAAACAAAATGGAAAATCAATATTTTTATTATTAACAAATAAATCCAATGGTTTTTCCATTAATCTTTTCCCCGAAAACCAATAATAATAGTAGCAGAATCCATAAATACCATGCTCTTGTGCTAAAGATATTTGTTTTTTTATAGTCTCAATATTATCTAATTTATAATAACCAATATCTTTATGTGGGACTCTCGGTTGATAATGGCCTTCAAATCTTGGCTTTGATTTTTTAGTATTAGTCCATTCAGTAAATCCTTTACCCCACCATTCATCATTTTCCTTAAAAGTATGAAATTGAGGTAAATAAAATGCTATTGTTTTTATGTCTGTTTTTTGATTTGAATAATTAATATTATCTTGATAATCTGCCGTATATACAGAATATTTTTTATAACTATTTTCATATTTTTCTTCTATAGAATTTTTTAAATTTATTTCTATTTCTTTTTTTGTTTTCTTACTTCTAATTTTTCTTAATGGTTCTCCGATTTTCCAATATTTACTTTTTATCACTTTATTAAACTCGTTATAATAAAAATTTCTTTCATTTTCTACCTTTTGTAGTTTTTGCTGATTATCCTCTAGCTGTTTTCTTAAATCGTATATCGTTTTTTTATAATAGTATAAATCTGTATCATACGCATTAAGATCTTTCACTTTAGTTTGCTCATTAGTTTCTAGTATTGTTGGGTCAATATTTCTTATTTTTAAAATATAATTTAGTCTTTGATTATTAGGAATTTTATTAAACTCTTCTAAAGATGAACTTCGCTCTTTTAAAATAAAATCTAAGTGTCTATTATATATTTCCCTTATTCCTGGTTTACTTAATCTCCACTTTATGTATTCATATTCTTGTGTTAACTTTTCAGGAACATACCAATAAAATAATAGGAAATTAACTTTCTTTTCATCTGCAATGTCATTTATTATTTTATCAAGAGATGACACTTTTCCGAATGATGTTGGCATTTTATCACTTAGCGAAATTAAATTTCTTCCTGCCAACATAACTTCAAATCCTATATTTGATATGTTACTTACAATATTTTTACAATTTAATATCCAAGAAAATGCTGGTAATTTATTTTCTGTAAAGCCCATTTTTTCTACATCAATTGGATCTTTTGGATGTGGACTAATACATATTTTTTTTGGTTCAGTTAATTTTGATAATTTTTCTAAAACTTCTTTTTGATTTATATTTGAATATGCTCTTTCAAAACAATCATTTTTTAAACCTAATCCGTATCCTATATCATATATTGGTTCTTTATTAAAATCATTTAAATATTTAATATTTTCTGTTTCGGCAAATAAAGCAAACATTTCTTTTCTAGTTAAATAACATATATCATTATATGATATTAATTCTTTATATCTAGTCTCTACATTACTAGAATCATATTTATTTTGAAATTGAAAATACGTAAGTAATTCATTATAAAATGGTTGTCTAATTGATGTACCTTCCATATTTATAATTTTAATACCATGAATTTTAGCTATAACTTCCATACTTGGAAACCAATTCCATACTATAAAGCTTTCAATTTTTTCATACTTTTCTTCTAATTTATTTATTATTTTATCAATTAATTCTTCAAATTCTTTATCCCTTTTAGAAAGTAAACTTGTCCAAGCTTCAAAATTATCTTTATATTTATTGATTATTTTTTCTTTTTCCCTATTAGATATTTTATATGATTCTATTTTATCTAATCTTTTATCTGTAATATTATAATAATCCATTACAGTAGTTGCAGAATGATTTATCTTTTTATAATAAGAGGGTTTTATAAAATAATTTTCTTCAGCTACTATCGGAATATTATTTTTTAAACATAAGTCTGCAAACTTATAAAAAATCCAAAGATATGGAACTGGTTCTTTAGTATATACTTCATTTTCAAATATAAATGGTACTATCATATTATCACCTCATCAAGTTATTGTATATAGAGTCTGCTATTTGAAAATCTATCATTTCATCTATATCTACACTTTCTATTTCATCAACCTTTTGTAAAAATGGATAAAATCCTATTCTTCTATTATATTTTGTTATTATTTCTGATTTATATATATAAAATCCACTTGTTTCTTGATATATTGGATCTAAATCTTGAGTACGGGGAATATTTTCTAATTTATAGTTAATAGGTTTATTATCTTTCCACAAAAAATCTTGAATGACTTTTACAGCAAATGCTGAATCATATTCGTTTGATATTACTTTACCTAATGCATAAGATATACTCTTACTTTTTACGAAAGGTGATGTTGCATGAGTCATAACATAAATATCAGCTGGAACATCTTTAGCAAAAGATGCTAAAATATCATTCATTTTAACATTTGATTCATAAATTTTTTTAGGTATTTTTAAGTATTTTATTCCTTTTGGTAAATAATCTTGTATAATGTCATTATAGCAATAAACGTATATTTCATCTATTTCTTTTATATCTAGTAAAGTATTTAATATATATTGACATAATGGCTTACCATTTTTAAAAGATTTAATATTTTTACCTGGCAATCTTTCATTATTTAACTTAATAGGTACAACTGCTACTATTTTCATTTTTTTCGCCTCCCTCAATTAGTATCTTTTTATTATGATTTCTTCTGTATAATATGTATATTTCATCGGCATATTCTTCATTGAAATAAGGCTTTTTATCATCCTCTAGCATATTTAGTAATTGATTTAATTCAGTCATATTAATTAAATATTTGCCTAAAAAATATTTAGAATAATTAGGATGACAATTATTTTTAGCTGATAAATAGTATTCTATACTATATCCCCAATAATTTTCTTTTCTTAAATTAAGTAAATATTTATCAATTACTTCTAATAAACTATCAATATTATAATTTTTGTAGTAACTATCATTCAAATAATTTGCTATTAGTTCCGTATTTAGATTCCCAGCCCCTCTACCAATTCCGTATATAGAAGAATCAATTATTACTTTTCTAGCTGAACATATTTTTATAAATTCCAATATATTAATGTAAGACATTTGTAAATTATTGTGTGAATGAAATCCTAAAATTATATTTTTATTTAATAGAGAATCTACTGTATTTATTTTTTCTATAACATCATTTATTTGCATTGTACCAAAACTGTCCACAAAATAGAATGCATACGGTTTTATCATATTTACATTTTCTATTAAATATTTTAATTCCTTATAATTATAATTCATTGTAACCATAGGCTGAATAAATATTCTATAACCCTTTTTTATTAATAATTGGCAATATTTAAGAGCATTTTCTACATTTTTCTTATGAAATGCTATTCTAATACCATATATATTAGGAACTAAATGAGCTTCCGGTATATTTTTTATATCAACTTCAGAATAGTTTATCATAACAATATATTTTCTATTAGGATCACATAATTTCTTATTTAAATTAATTAAATCATTATATTGCGTGTAATCATCATCATATTCTTTTTTTTCTGTATAATATCCTACTTCTATATAATCAATATTAGCATTTTTTATTTTTTTAATAATAAAATCTATATTATTTTTACCAAAACACCAATTATTGACATAACCACCATCTCTTAGGGTACAGTCTAAAATATTAATCTCGTTCATATGTAACCCACCTTCTACGTTTTATACAATTTAATTTTAACATAGTAAATACAAATATACAAAGAATTTTTTTCTTTTATAACTTTTTATAAAAAAAACCTAAAATAATATTTTATTTTTAGGTTATATTTAATAATTTAATTTTTAATATATAATACTAGTAATAGAATATACTTAAATCTACATTTCCATTAACTCCTGGCAAATTACCTTTACTAGTGTATTGCCATCCTTGATAATTTTCAGGGCAATCAGTAACATTATAATTTGCAATCCAAGATATATACCCTCTTATATAATCACTATTTAATGCTGAAGATTGATAGTTTGTATAAGTATAAACTTTTGTTGCTGGTATTACACTTGTAAAGCCTTTTAACACTTGTTCATATTCAGCAACACCCATGTTTTGAGTAACATTGTTTTTTTCTAGGTCTAAGTATATTCCTAGTGTTGGATTAAGACCATACTTATTAATTATACTACTAGTAAAATTAGCATATTGAACCCCTTCATTATAATTTTCAGCATAACTATATATATATATTCCGTATGGTATTCCAAGCCTTTTTATATTGCTAATATATTCTGATAATCTATAATCTTCTCTATCTATACCAGCAGATATTCTTAATATTACTCCATCAATTTCGCCTGATGACCACAATTCATCCCAATTAATATTGCCTTGATATTCTGAAAAGTCTGATATATGTTTTATATTGCTATGTTGTAAAATCCCTTCAGAAGAAAATTCATATCTTACTCCGGCAATCTTAGCAAGGTGTGTAGCTTTAGTTCCATCGGCATAAAAATAATACTTATTTCCATTTAAAGTTTGCCAACCAGTTTGTAATATACCGTTGGAATCAAATCTATACATTTGATTATCAACTATCAATTCACCTGTTTGAAGTATTCCGTCAGTATTTGTATAATATATTTTGCCATCTAAAGCATATACCCAACCTTTACATAATTTTCCACTAATTTCACCTAAGAAATATTTTTTATCTCCTATAGTTTGTATGCCTTTTTGGATTATACCGTTTTTAGTATAATATACATTTCCATCTAGAGCCGTTACCCAGCCTTTACAAACTCTTCCTGTTGTTTCACCTAAGAAATAATCTACTCCATTTATACTTGTTATGCCATATTGTTTTTCTCCGTTTATATAATAGTATGTATTTCCATCTAAAGCATTATCAATAAAACCATTATATAATACTCCTTCATCACTAAAAGATAACTTTTTCTCCTTTACTATTACTTCTCCTGTTTGAATTACCCCATTTATTGTGTAATATCTATCGCCATTTAATGCTGTTACCCAGCCTTTGCATAGTTTTCCTGTTACTTCTCCTAAGAAGTATTTTTCATCTTCTATAGCTTGAACACCTTTTTGGATTACTCCATCTATTGTATAATATCTATCGCCATTTAGGGCTGTTACCCAACCTTTGCAAACTTTTCCTGTTGTCTCTCCTAAGAAATAGTCTACTCCATCTATATTTGCTATGCCATATTGTTTTTCTCCGTTTATATAATAGTATGTATTTCCTTCATATTCTATAAATCCTGTTTTTGTATATAATACTCCATTTTCATCAAAGTATTTACTTTTTTTATCAACCGTTACTTCTCCTGTTTGAATTATTCCATTTACTGTGTAATATCTATCGCCATTTAATGCTGTTACCCAGCCTTTGCATAGTTTTCCTGTTACCTCTCCTAAGAAATATTTTTTATCTCCTATAGTTTGTATGCCTTTTTGGATTACCCCATCTATTGTATAATATCTATCGCCATTTAGAGCTGTTACCCAACCTTTGCAAACTTTTCCTGTTGTCTCTCCTAAGAAATAGTCTACTCCATCTATATTTGCTATGCCATATTGTTTTTCTCCGTTTATATAATAGTATGTATTTCCTTCATATTCTATAAATCCTGTTTTTGTATATAATACTCCATTTTCATCAAAGTATTTACTTTTTTTATCAACCGTTACTTCTCCTGTTTGAATTATTCCATTTACTGTGTAATATCTATCGCCATTTAATGCTGTTACCCAGCCTTTGCATAGTTTTCCTGTTACCTCTCCTAAGAAATATTTTTTATCTCCTATAGTTTGTATGCCTTTTTGGATTACCCCATCTATTGTATAATATCTATCACCATTTAATGCTGTTACCCAACCTTTGCAAACTTTTCCTGTTGCCTCTCCTAAAAAATAATCTACTCCATCTATATTTGTTATGCCATATTGTTTTTCTCCATTTAGATAGAAATATGTGTTATCATTTTCTGATAACCAACCATTCTTTACACTTGTTAATACACGATTATTATTATTTTTAGTTAAATCTTCCATTGCATTAACTGAAGAAGGTTGAATTATTAATGTACTTACTACTAATAATAAAACTATTTTTTTATTCATAAGTTTAATCACTTCCTCCATTTAACTATTAAAATCATTGTACCAAATTTCTGACGAAAAGTCCCTAGTTATAAATAAAAATCTTGCAAAATAAAAAGTGTTAGACTATTATA
>CANQWY010000004.1 GCA_947627675.1 uncultured Bacilli bacterium | reverse complement strand
AGAAAGTAAAGAAAAACGGGTTAAAAATTCCCGTTAATGTTTAGTTTTTTTTAAGACATTTTCAAAAATTATTGACAGAAAAACTCATATTTTTTTATTTAATCCCTGTTAAAAAAGTACTATAAACAATTATATAACATTATCTAATTAATATTAGTCATATCTCATATTGCTTATTCTATATAATTTAAAAGACACATTTTTGCTCTTATAAATGTGTCTCTCATTCCTTGCTATTTTTATTTAATAACAATGTTTACAATTTTATTTTTAATTATAATTATTTTTAAGATTTCTTTATTAGCAATATGTCTTAATACATTATCTTCTTTTAAAGCCTTTTCTTTAATTGTATCTTCGTTATCAGAAATATTTATTTTAATAGTAGCACGAACTTTGCCATTTACTTGAACTGCTATTTCTTTTTCATTTTCAATAGTCTTATCAATATCAAAATCAGGCCATTTCTCATAAGCAATTGTATTATTGTGTCCAAGTACAGTATTCCAAATTTCTTCAGTGATATGTGGACAAATTGGATTTAATAATTTAATAAAACCTTCTGCATAATTTCTATTAATACTATTTTTATTATTTAATTCATTCATAAAAATCATCATTTGACTAATAGCTGTATTAAAACTCATTGATTCATAATCTTCTGTAACTTTTTTAACAGTCTGATGATACATTTTCTCAATGAACGGTGTATCATCTTCTACTATTTCTAATTCATTAAATCTACGATATACTTTATCTACAAACTTTTTACTACCTTCAATTCCATTAGGATTCCAAGGTTTATCTGCAGAAAGAGGCCCCATAAACATTTCATAAAGTCTTAGGCTATCAGCACCATATAGTTTAACCATTTCATCCGGATTAATAACATTTCCTTTGCTTTTACTCATTTTCTCACCATTTGGTCCAAGAATCATACCTTGATGTACTAATTTTTGGAATGGCTCTTTAACCGGTGAAAGTCCTTTATCATATAAATAATTATTCCAAAATCTTGCATAAAGTAAATGACCAACAGCATGTTCAGGGCCACCTAAATATAAATCTACAGGCATCCAATGTTTTAATAATTCATAATTGGCAAATTCTTTATCATTATCTGGATCAATATATCTTAAAAAATACCATGAAGATCCTGCTGTACCAGGCATTGTAGAAGTTTCACGTATTCCTTTCATACCATTAATTGTGACATTCTTCCATTCAATTGCATTATCAAGAGGTGCCATACCACCATGAGCTTTATAATCTTCCATTACAGGTAAAATTAGAGGCAAGTCACTATCATCTAAGACTTTAATAGAGCCATCTTCCATATGTACAACTGGCACTGGCTCACCCCAATAACGCTGTCTTGCAAAAATCCAGTCTCTTAAGCGGTAATTAACTTTCTTTTTACCATAACCATTATCTTCTAAATAATTATACATTTTATTTATGGCATCTTCTTTATCTAAACCATCTAAAAATTCTGAATTAATATGAATTCCATCATCGCACATTGCACCAGGATTAATTGAATACTCATAAGTTTTATAATGTAATTGATCTTTTACTTCCTTTTCAATAGTATCTTTATCTACCCACTCTACATCAAATTCTTCATCGCTATCTAAATTCTGTTTTTCCCTTTTATCACTATTAATTTTAAAGAATAATCCTGTACTTTCTATATTAAAATATTTATCTTTATTATATGCGTAATAATGATGATTAATTCTAGGAAGAGTTTCTATTAAAGAAATATCAGTATAACCTGTTTCTTCCTTTATTTCACGAATAGCGCAATCAACAGCACTTTCGCCTTCTTTTATCGTACCTCCAACAAAAAGTCTACCACCTTTATTATGCCAATTAATTGTTAAGTACTTATCTTTATTTTTATCGTATATAATTGCAACTATACTTTCTTTTTTTAGCTCATTTTCATGAGGAACTCCAGTTTCTTCTTCTAAAACTTGAATTATATCAAGATTATATTTTTTGGCAAAATCATAATCTCTATCATCGTGAGCAGGAACGGCCATAATAGCTCCGGTTCCATAAGTTGCAAGAACATAATCGGCAATCCAAATAGGTATTTTCTTATTATTAACAGGATTAATAGCATAACTTCCTGTAAATACCCCAGTTTTTTCTTTATTTAAAGATGTTCTTTCTAATTCACTTTTTTTACTACATTCATCTATGTATTTTTGTACTTCATCCTTATATTCATCAGTAGTAATCAAATTTACTAATTCATGTTCAGGTGAGAGAACACAATAAGTTGCTCCAAATAATGTATCGCATCTAGTTGTAAATACTACAAAACTATAATCTGTCCCCGAAACTTTGAAAGAAATTTCAGCACCATAACTACGACCTATCCAATTTCTTTCAAGTTCTTTAGTAGAAGAAGGCCAATCTATTTCATCTAAATTGTCAATAAGTTTATCTGCATATTCAGTAATTTTCATTACCCATTGTTTCATATTTTTACGAACAACAGGATAACCTCCACGTTCACTTTTACCATTAATAACTTCATCATTTGATAAAACTGTTCCTAATTCTTCACACCAATTAACAGGCATATCAACTTCTTCTACAAGATTATCTAAATATAGTTGTTTAAATATCCATTGGGTCCATTTATAATATTTAGGGTCTGCTGTTGAAATTTCACGATCCCAATCATATGAGAAACCAAGCATTTTAAGTTGTTTCTTAAATGTATTTATATTTTTTTCAGTAAAAGTACTAGGATGATTCCCTGTTTTAATTGCATACTGTTCTGCAGGAAGACCAAAGGCATCAAACCCCATTGGATGTAGAACATTATATCCTTGCATTCTTTTCATTCTGGCCATTATATCAGTTGCTGTATATCCTTCAGGATGACCAACATGAAGTCCTTGACCAGATGGATAAGGAAACATATCCAAAGCATAATATTTAGGCTTAGAAAAATCATGAATATCTGTCTTAAAAACTTTATTTTCTTCCCAATAATCTTGCCATTTTTTCTCTATTTCACTATAATTACTCATTATTTATTTCTCCTCTTTTCTTTAAACTTATAAAAAAATACTATTAAATAATAACTAAAAAATATAATAGGAAGTACTATTAAAAATGCTACTAATATTTGCATATAGCCTTTATCAAACATTCCACTAATGATGACTATAAGTGATATATCCAGGCTAGATACAATACAAATAATATGAATTAGCCTATTATAATTAATATTATCCAATTTTAATTTATAAAAGTCCACAAGTATTTTTACTTCCATAGGATATTTATCTGTAGTTTTTGTATTTTTCCTTTTGTTCTTAAGTCTTTTTTTTAAATCTCTATAGATTATCCATTCATATATAAAAAATACAATTACAAATATTATTATAAATAATATTATATTATTTAGCATATCCACCTCCAAAACAAAAAAGCCCTTATAACATAAGGACGAAAAATTCCGCGGTACCACCTTATTTCGTAAAAAAATACGCTAAAAAGTTAGATAAACTAATACTCTATAGATATAACGCTCTTACCCGGAATGTCTATAAGATAGTTAAGTTCGTAAAGTTCAAATATTTGTTTCCACCATACACAAACTCTCTTTAAAAAGAAGCTTTACTACTACTCCTACCAACATCTAAATTAAATATTATTATACTATACTTCACTAATATATTCAAGTAATTTTAAAAATAAATTTAAATGTTCTTTACTAAGTCCTTTCTTCTTCATTTTACGAAGAGCAATTCTTTTCTTTTGAATAGTATCCTCACTAAATATTATAGTATCAAGTTCTTCTTTTAAATATGTATTAATTTGTAAATCTACTAAAATACTTTTAACATCATCATTAATTAGGCGAACTGCATCAATTTCAATATCTTTACCACGACAATTTACCGTAAGCTGTCCTACTGTTGGAACATCTTTAACTTCAACAATAAAATCATTACCATCAATAGAATTAGTTGAAATTACTTCAGTATTATTAAACATTACTTTAACATTATCAGCCATCTTAGTATTTCTAAATACTAACTTATAATTTCTTCTTTCTGGAGCAATTCCGCTCTTTCCTTCAACGGAACGTATAATAACTGTATAATTACTTCTTAAATAATTATAGTCAATTGATGTCTTTAAGAAATAACCTTCTTTATATAAAGCGGTAATTCCATCATCTTCATATAAGGTATACATATTACTAGTTCCTGGAAATATTTGAATTTCCATATCTGTTGGAAGTCCAATATTATTTCGGTCACTTTTATTAGACATAGGTATAATACTCCCTGCATGAGCAAAAACTGGGTAGTCTTCTTCTCTAAAGAATGAAACATATTTTTTGCCACCTGGGAATTTTTTACCTGTAAAAAAATCATACCAAATTCCATCAGGAACATAAAATCTGTGAATAGTTCTATTCATAACTAAATCTTTTTTAGTTAAAATAGGACAAACTAGTAATTGTGAACCAAAATAATATTGATTTTTATACAATGCATCATCATAACACCAAGGATAATTATAATAAAATGGTTGAATAAGTGGAATTCCAACTTGTGAGTATTTATAAATTTCTGTATATATGTATGGAATAAGTCTATGTCTGAGTCTTAAATAATCACTGACTATATTAGAAGTCTTAGCTTCCCATAGCCAAGGCTCTTTTTTATAATACTTCCCTCTTGCTTCATGAAATCTTAAAATTGGAGAAAAACAGCCTAATTCAACATGCCTAATATATAACTCACTTTCTTCAATTCCACCATGATTTCCGCCTACATCAAAACTTAAATAGCTAATCCCAGCATTACTTGCATTAATATAGGCAAAAACTTCTCTTTTTAATTCTTCCCAACCAATTTCAGTAGAGCCTCCATATAAAATAGGATATCTATGAGGAGCATAGCCAACTCCTCGACCTAATATAAGACCTCTTTTAGTAGAATTCCTGCACGAATCCATATATAGATAATGGTTACTAGACCATAATTTTATAATGTTATCTTCTCCCTTATAATCATTCCAAAAAAAATCTATTCCTAAAGACTCTAAAGTATGTAAATATATTTTAAAATAAACATCAATTTGTTTAGGATCAAGAGGATCATACAAAATTATACTATTATCACCAATTCCTAAATATTCACAAGCTTTATTATAGAACATATCAAATGGGTGGAATCCTTCTGTTGGATTAATTTGAAGACCAACTCTAATATTTCTATTATGAATCTTTTTTACTGTTTCTTCTGGCTTAGGAAACAATTCTTTATTAAATGTAAAACCTGTTTTTAAATTTTTATATTTATCATAATTTCTATAATGCCAATCTTTATCAAGTAAAAGTACTGATATTGGAATCTTTTTTTTATCAAATTTTAATAATAAATCATCTATTTTAGTATCATCATAATCAGTATTGCGGCACCACCAATTTCCTAATGCATAACGAGGAATTATATCAGGAAAACCAGACATTTTAAAATAATCAGTTAATGCAAGATTAAAATCTATTCCATACATAAATATATAAATATCTATATTGCCATTAGGTCTATCAAGTAAAGTTCCATCCCTATCAAGCAATTTAGTATTAGAATCATTAATAGAAGCAAATCCTTCAAGCGAATAAAGACCTCTCATATAATTTTTATTTATAGAAACATCAACCCCTAAAATATTTCCATTCATATTTCTAACTTCGGGATGCCCATAATACCAATCTCTTTGTTTATCTTTATCCATTGTATTATTTAAAGTTATTTTTAAATTTTTCATAGGATCAACTTTGCTTCCTATAAATGGTTGTTCTTTCATGTATGAAAGAATGAAGTATTTAGTACTAATTTCTAAGAAATTCGCATCTTGTCTAACTGTAAATTCTGGTAATCCTAAATTTCTTTTATATACAAGCTGACTAGGTATATCAACAAAAGTTGATGTAGGACTATATTCAAGTCTTATAACTCTTTCAGTTATAATTGTAAAACGGTATTTTCTTCCTACAACCATTGCCTTATTATCACTTTTAGCTTTACTATAATCTACTTCAAATTGCTGACCAAGTGGATACATAATAACACCCTCTTTTATTCTTATCTATAATAGAATATATCATAAAATGATTTAATTTAAAAGAAAAAATTACCACTAAAATGGCAACTTATCTTCTACTTTTTTAATAAAACTTTATTATTTTTATTATATAAAGAGCAAACTTCTTTTAGAGCTTGTAAAACTTCTTCTTTGCTAACAGGTTTGGGCATATTATATTTATATTTATCATATAAAGATTCTATTTTATCCATAAATATTTTGTATATTTCACAATTATCTTCTAATGATTTAAATTCTTTTTTTACATTATAAAAACTTATATTCATATCCTTATTTTTATTAATATACTTATATTTTTCTTCTTCTGGATAAATTGCATCAACATCAATTAATCCATCAAAAGATAAAACTTTATTTTCATATTTATCAACTATTTTTATATTTTGATATAGTACTAATGTGGTTGAATTTTGTCTTTCTTCTTTTAGTTGTTCTGCTGCAAAATATCTATCATTTGAATAATTATTGATTAAATAAACTATACTTGATAAAAACGTTTGTCTATCTACATTACAACAATATTGAAAATCTTTAATCACTCTTTCTTCTTTTTTCTTTTTTGTAGATTCAATTCTTTTATTTTGCCTTTCTTTTTGCTGTTTTATTGTTATTTTTAAATATTCTTCAAGTAATTTTTCTAATTCACATAAACTAATATTTACAATATTTTTCTCAACTCTAATTTTAAATAGGTAATCGGCAAAATCTTGTATATAAAATAAATCATCTTCTTTATTTTCAAAACTTCCAGGATAACCACTAGGACTAAATAAACACTTAAATTCTCTATCATATTTATCAAATAAAACTTTATTATATTTTGAATATTTTAAAGTTGGTAAATTAAATTCCCATGGATACTTAGTTAAGTCATTTTCACATATTAAATACTTCAAATCAGTATATATATTAAAATATGGAATAGCTTGATATTCAACTCCTTCAAAATTAGTCATTAACTTTGTAATTATTACGCTAAGAAAGCGATAATTATATATTGAATACTTTTCTATAAACATTTCTAGTTCTGAAACATCCATATTAAGATTTTTCATATAATTTAACTTTTCTATTTGACTGATACTATTCATAAAGAACCTCCCCAAAATTTATAAATATTAATTATATTATACGAAAATAAATTTTTATATTCAATATAAATAGAAAATTACTTTAATATTTAGTTACAATAAATATTGTTAAAAATAGCAATTGTAGTCCAAAACTATCAAATTTATTTTTATTTATTCAAAGATTTATATAAATTATATGATATGCTAAATCTCCATAAAAATATAATACTAATCTTTATTGGTGATATGTATTTAGCAAAAAATTAAATTTCTTATATTTTTATATAAAAGAGATTCTACCAAACAGAAAGAACTAGGCGTGAACCACGTCCAGAGTTAGCGGCACCATTATTTGTAGTTAATGCAAATATCCCAGATGCAATAGCATTAATAGGACCATGACCACGATAAAACCAAGATCCTGCATTACTGGAACTATCTCCATAAAAGTCTACTGTGCCATCGGCATTTGTTGCATCGCCTTTGATTCCCAATGTTCCTGTATATTTATTATAGTATTTTGCTTCTGGCATAGTACTAGTACTAAAACCTGACTGAGATACAATATTATTTAAGTTTCCCATGACACAATCCCAAATCCCACCTGACGTACCATATATTCCATATATTGTTCCTGTAGTTGAGGCCCCAGTTCCATTTGTTTCTATATTATAAGTATATTGGCAACTAGAACTTTGACTAGCACTTGGGCTTCCTCCACTACAGCCTGTTATATAATTAACATTATTATTTATATAAATCTCTTTATTAGCATTTGTATATTTTGAATTACCATATTTTCCATATTTACTTTGACTTAAGTATGCCATGGCTCCCCATTCTGTATTCTTTATCATGTGAGTATCATAACTCGTTCCACTTAAACCATAGTTTGTTGTTCCACTACTTCCATTTATCTGTGTTTTTATATTATTGAAATACGATGAATGACTTTGAGTAACGATACCCACTGCATTAGGAACTGATGTTATTGCATTTATTGTTCCTGTTAGTTCAAACTTACTTATCCAGATTCCAGGTAACTCTATATTTCCTGAATCACTTCTTGTTGACTCTACATCACAACTGTTGCCCCAACAAAATGATGAGGGTGTAAAATAGCCTGTTGGCGTTGTTCCTGTGTATTTTCCGCTTCCCATTTCGGTTGTGTTTGTATCTACAAATTTGATATCAAACGCTCCAGGGGTTGCTTGACTTGGGGTTGAGGCTCCTTCTATTTGATAGCCATATTTATCTCTTAGTGTATAACTATACCTTGGGATCCATACTAACATTAAATTTACATAATTTAAATCTATAGTTGTTCCTGCTGCTGCATTTTTGTATGTTGTTCTCTTAGTTGCATCTTTTATCGTTACAGCATTCGCCCAGACTCCTCTATTATAATCATACCAGTTATTATTTACTGTATCTGCTTTTACCCAGTTTGTTCCATTATATGTTACTGGAATCATATCTCCTACTAACTCTGGAGCATTTGGCTCATTGTTATAATAATCTTTTGTTTCTACTTTTAGTTTTCCTTTATAACTTCCACTTCCTGTAAATGTTATTGTTATAGTTATTTTTTCTCCTACTTTTAAATTGGCTTCATCTATTGTTTTACTTGCTAACGTCCCTGTTGTTGTTATTCCGCTTTTTGTGTAACTATAACTTATATTAACATTTTCTATATCTTCAATATACAGTCTATAACTTGCATCTTCTATTCCTCTGTTTTCTATTGTAAATGTATATGTTTGTCCTAGTTCTATATTTTCTTTATTTACTCCATATATTCCTATGTATCTTGTACCTGTTTTTATTGTTATTTCCTTTTTAGTCTCTATACTCTTACTATATTTGGCGTAAGTAACCCCCCCCCATTAGAACTATTGTTAGTATTAGGGGTATTACTAACAATATCTTTTTTTCTTTTTTCATTTTCTTTCTCCTTCTATTTTTATATTTAAATTATAAAACAAAAAAAAGAGTCATGCAAGTACTCTTCAAAATACTTATCTTTTATCTATGTACATTGCATAATACTCTTCATAAGATAATTCATTGACATCCATAACTTTAGCAATATCTTTACCAACATATCTAAAATGCCAAGCCTCATGACTTATTCCTGTTATTTCTTCTTTACTCTTTAAATATCTATATACAAAACCATATTTATAAGAATTTTTTATCATCCATTTATATTCTTCTGACTTGGCAAAAATATTACTATTTCCACTTGCAAAATCAAATGAATAACCAGTCTGATGCTCTGAATATCCAGGAAGCGAAACATATTTTAAACAGTAATCCTTACCATAAAGATTTAAATAAGTATTGTAAACCTCTTCTTGTTCACTATAACTACGATATCCAGAATTAATAAGCAAATTAAGGCCTTCTTTTTTGGCAGCTTTTATCATTGTAATTGCACTGGATACTGCTTCATTTACTCCTTTAACCTCATCATCACCACTTATCGTATAACTAGAAGGAACTTTAATTAAATTTTTAGGAATATATTTATCACCTAAATAATGGTGCTTATTTGCAAGAACTGTTTTACTATAATCATTAACAACAACCGGATCTTTATAGTCTTCCTTGTCTAAATCTAAATTAACTTTAATAATAGTAGTTTCCTCATCATCACCATATTCATCCATATAAGCAAGATATCTATCATAATTTTCAAGACGAGCAAAATCATAAGATAAAAATTCTTCTAAATATTTTATTTCTTCTCTTTTGGCAAATAATGATACACTATTATCATCACCATGAGTAACAATCATAGAAATTTCTCTATCACTATATCCTTTTTTCAATAATAAATTAATATTCTTTATTAAATTTTTTTGTTTTACGTAAGTAATATTTCTATAATGCTCTAAATTATCCTCCTTATAATTATTGCTCTCAAAAGCAGCATTTAAAGTTTTATTATTTGGATAGTTTTCAACATAAGAAAACTTTAAAGTTTTAATTATATTATAACTTGCTGTATCACTATATCCTATTTTATTTAATTTAGATTCCAAATATAAATAGAATAAAAACAATACAACAACAATTACTATAATAATTATAAATATAGAAACTAAAATTCTTGCACCTTTTTTTAATCTAACTTTCTTCTTCATACATCCTCCAAGTATTACTATAACAATTATAACATAAATATGATATACTAGTAAAAGAAATTGAGGTGGAATAAATGAACAATCCCTTTAGATATTCCCTAGATAATAAAAGATATCATACTCTTAATTACTTTTATAAAAATAAATTTGGATGTAAAATATTTAAGGTCAGCCTAAATGCTGGCTTGAGTTGTCCTAATATAGATGGATCAGTTGGTACTGGAGGATGTATATACTGTTCTAAAACAGGAAGTGGTGAATATGCAGGAGATATTAATGAAAGCTTAGAAAAGCAATTTGAAAATGTAAAAAATGTGCTCCATAAAAAATGGCCAAATGCCAAATACATTGCTTACTTCCAGGCTAGAACAAATACTTATGCTCCCTTAGAAAAATTAAAATCTATGTATGAAAAGGTTTTAAAATTTGATAACGTAGTAGGAATAAATATTGCAACAAGAAGTGATTCAATTACAGAAGACTGCTTAGAATATTTAGCAGATTTAAATAAGAGAACCTATCTAACAATAGAATTAGGTCTGCAAACAATTCATGAGAAAACTTCAATTCTAATAAATAGATGCCATACCTTGGAAAATTTTGAAACTATGGTAAAAAAACTTAGGGCTAAAAATATTAATGTAGTTGTGCATATTATAAATGGTCTGCCTTACGAGACAAAAATAGATATGTTAGATACTATAAAATATTTAAATCAACTAGATATTCAAGGTATAAAAATACACATGCTTAGCATATTAAAAGGAACAAAATTAGAAAAAATGTATGAAAAAAACAAATTTCATATCTTAACGAAAGAAGAATATATTGATATTGTTATAGATCAATTAGAATTGTTAAGAGAGGAAATTGTCATAAATAGGATAACAGGAGATCCTAAAATAGAAGACTTAATTGAACCATTTTGGTTGACTAAAAAATTTCAGGTACTCGACGACATTGATAAGGAGATGGTAATACGAAATACATATCAAGGAAAGAAACTAGAGTAATTCATAAAATAAATCCCGTTTATGATGAAAATTCAAAAATATTGATACTAGGAAGTGTTCCAAGTATTAAATCAAGAGAAGAAAATTTTTATTATGCACATAAACAAAATAAATTCTGGCACCTATTAAGTGATGTATATAATGAAAAAGTACCTTTAACTGTAGATGAAAAAATAACTTTCTTATTAAAACATAATATTGCTCTTTGGGATGTAATAAAAAGCTGCACAATTAAAAATTCAAGTGATTCCTCAATAAAAAATGTTAAGCCAAATAATATAAAAAGTTTAATAAATAAAACTAAAATAGAAAAAATATATACAACCGGAAAAAAGGCTTACTATTTATATAATAAATTTATATATAATAAAACTAAGATAGAAGCAATATATTTACCTAGCCCATCGCCAGCCAATGCTTCTATGAATTATGATAGTATATTGGAAATATATAAAGATATTAGAATAAACTAAAAAATGATAGACCCAAATTTCAGAAAATTAAAACCACTAGGTAACTAGTGATTTTTGGCAATTATTTATTTTTCTTGTCCGTTAAAACTTCTTTTATAGTTGTTGTTGCAGTTACTAAATTTTGTAATTCACTAGGAATAATTATTTTAGTAGCTTCTCCTTTGCTTACTTCTACCATTGCATCATAACTTTTAAGTTTCAAAGTAGCTTCATCTAGTTCTACAGATTTTATTAATTCAAGTCCCTTTGCTTCTGCTTCTTTTACTTTCAAAATTGCCTCTGCTTTACCTTCAGCTTCCCTAATTGAAGCTTCTTTTTTGGCATCAGCTCTTAAAATTGTACTTTCTTTTTCTCCTTCAGCAAGCAAGATAGCAGCTTTTTTCTCTCCTTCTGCTTTCAGAATTGCTTCTCTTCTTTCCCTTTCAGCTCTCATTTGTTTTTCCATTGTATCTTGAATATCTCTAGGTGGTAAAATATTTTTGACTTCAACTCTATTAACTTTAATTCCCCAAGAATCAGTAGCTTCATCTAAAACAGATCTCATTTTAGTATTAATAGTTTCTCTTGATGTTAGAGTTTCATCTAATTCTAATTCACCAATTATATTTCTAAGTGTAGTTGCAGTCAAATTTTCAATCGCACTAACTGGATTTTCAATTCCATAGGTATATAATTTAGGATCAGTAATTTGATAATAGACAACTGTATCAATTTGCATAGTTACATTATCTTTTGTAATAACTGATTGAGGCGGAAAATCCCTCGCAATCTCCTTTAAAGAAACTACATTTGCAACCTTATCAATAATAGGCATTTTATAATTTAATCCAGTTGTCATTGTTCTATCATAAGCACCTAATCTTTCAATGACAACAGCTTTTGATTGAGATACAATCTTAATTCCACTAGCAATAAGCAAAATAATAATTAAAATAATAATAAAAACTGACATTTCTAACTCTCCTTCTTTCTGACAACGAGTTTAACACCATCTATTTTCAAAACTTCAACAATAGAATCCTTTAATATAGTCTCATCACCTTTGGCACTCCAAGTTTTACCATCAACTTTTACTTCGCCAAGCTTAAATTTAGATATATCTTGTGTAACAACCGCGTCCATTCCAACTACTCTATCTAGATTAGTCATAATATTTTTTACCTTGATTTTTTTAGCAATTGGCTTTGTAACAAATAATACAACACAACTTATAACTAAAAAACTAATAAGCTGAATGATTATATTATTAGTGAACATTGAGATAAAAAATGTCGCGAAAGCACCAACGGCAAACCAAATAGAAACAAGATTAACTGTACAAATTTCTAATAATAGTAAAACTATAAATATAGCAAGCCAACAAAAACTCAACAATACCACTTCCTCTATTAGAATTATATGTTAAAACAAAAATAAATTCAATATAATTTAAAAAATATGTTGAGAATTAGCATCTTTTATACTATAATGTAATATAAAGATAAAAGATGTGAGGTTTACCTATGAAAATAAAAAGAATAAAAATAAATAAAAATAAAATAGGAAATAATATATTAATAATGTCTCTAGCAATTTCTGGTATTATATCTTTAACAAGTGGAGCAGTTTTAAATAAAATGGAATTTAAACCTAATAGAAACGTTAAAATAAAAGTAATAGAAAAAAGAATTGCTAAGAAAAAAACTAATATCCCAAAACTTAAAGATATAGAAGTAGAAGTAAATGTACCGATAAGTGTAGATATAAAAGATTATATAGAAAATTTAGAAGAAATCGATGAAAAAATATTAAAAAAATTTAAATTGGATACATCCCTAGTTAACGTAACAGAAATAGGTACATATACATATACAATAACATATAAAGATAAGAAATATAATGGAAATGTAACAGTAAAAGACAAAGAATTACCTGCAATTGATAATATGACTTTAAAAAATATAAATATTGAAAAAGGATCTTCTCTTCCTAAAAATTTAAATGATTATATTGTAGAAGATATACCTGAAGATGCTAAAGATAGAATAATAATTGATACCAGTAAAGTTAATATTAATTTAGCTGGTACTTACCAATATACTGTTAAATATAAAGATAAAACATATACAGGAACAATTACAGTATTTGAATCTCAACCACAGGTTATAATTAAAGAAGAACCTGAAAATAATGAGCAAAATAACAGTACTAATAATAATGAAAGTACTGAGCAAACTCCAACAACACCACCAGAACAAACTAATCAAAATACTTCAAATGAAAATGAAAATAATCCTTCATCTTCGAATAATGAAAATCAAAATAATGAATAAAATTTCTATGATTCTGTAAAAATCATAGTTTTTTTGTGGTCAATTATAAAAGAAAAGAGACCTTAGTTAAATCTAAAATCTCATATTAATTATATTATGATAATCCTATAATCTTACCGTTTATATAATCAATTTTTTCATAATTTGGTGTTTTAGAAAGTCCTGGCATAGTCATAATATTACCAGTAATAACCGTAATAAATCCGGCTCCATTATATAATTTAACATCTCTAACATGTAAAGTATTTAAAATAGGAGCACCTAATTTCTTACTATCATCCGAAATAGAATATTGTGTTTTAGCAATACAAATTGGTAATTTACCAAAACCTTTATTTTGTAAAGAATTTATTTTCTTTCTAGCTTCTTCAGTATATACTACCTCACAAGAGCGATATATTTCATGACTTATTTTTTCTATTTTCTCAAATATAGTATTATTATCATCATATAACAGATTAAATTGATTATCTTTTTCTAGTACATTTAAAATAAGCTGACCTAGTTTTATTGCTCCATCTCCTCCATCTGAATATGCTGTAGACTCCTCAAATGGGACATTTAATGAAGAACAAAATTCTTTAACTACATTAACCTCATCATCAGTATCAGTATCATATCTATTTAAGCACACTACTACATTAGAATTATATTTAAACATATTTTCAATATGTATTTCTAAATTACTTAATCCCTCTCTAACTTTTTCCACATTTTCTGTGGATATTTTTTCAGGAGGAACAGAAGCATTATGTTTTAGAGCTTTAATAGTAGCAACAATAACAACACAGTCTGGTTTCATATTATTTGCCCTACATTTTATATCAAAAAATTTCTCAGCCCCTAAATCTGAGCCAAATCCTGCTTCAGTTACTACATAGTCTCCATAAGTTAACGCCGTATTTGTTGCAATTATTGAATTACATCCGTGAGCGATATTAGCAAAAGGGCCACCATGAATAAGCGCTGGAGTATGCTCAAGCGTTTGAACTAAATTTGGTTTAAAAGCATCTTTTAATAAAACTGTCATAGCTCCTTCTATTTTCAAGTCTCTAGCATAAATTTCATTTTCATTTATATCATAACCAACAACAATATTGCCTAATTTTGTTTTAAGATCATCTATATTTTTACTTAGACAAAATAGAGCCATTATTTCACTAGCAGCAGTAATATCAAAATTTGTTTTACTAACAAGAGTTGTAACATCTCTTAAACTTTTATCATTTACATCTAAACAGCGACTAAAAGTAATTCTATTAAATCCTAAAGAATTCCCATTTATTATATGATTGTCAATAGCAGCACATAATAAGTTATTTGCATTTTCAATAGCAGCAAAATCACCTGTAAAGGAAAGATTTATATCTTCCATTGGAACAACTTGACTATAACCGCCACCTGTTGCACCACCTTTAACTCCAAAGACAGGCCCCATAGATGGTTCTCTAAGAGCTAATACAGCATTTTTACCTAACTTTTTTAAGCCATCTGCAATTCCTATACTAACTGTTGTTTTACCTTCACCATAAATAGTTGGATTAATAGAAGTAACTAATATTAATTTACTTTTCTTTTTTTCTCCATTAAGAACCATATCAATTTTTGCTTTATACCTCCCATATAAGATAAGATTTTCATCATCAATTCCCAATCTTTTGGATATATCTTCTATATCGTCCATTAATACTTTTCTAGCGATTTCTATATCTGTCATTTATATCACCTCAATTTTGTCTATTTTTAACTATTTTTCTAGTGAATTTAATAAATTCCCTAGATTAATTATATAACATTAGAGACAATTTTAACACTAATTTAACAAAATTGTCATTTGCAAATCAAGATTTATTAGATTATTATAATGCCCGTCAAAGAAAATTTTTTGAAAAAGGAGGAATTATAATGAAAAAAATTATTATTTTCTTGTTGACAATACTATTTATTGGATTTAATAGTATAGATGTAAATGCTGAATCTTTCTATGAAGCAGAATATATTGATAATATATATACAAAAAGTGTAAATGGTGCTACTGCCAATTATCAAAAAGCTAGATTTTTTAGAAGATCATCAGATAATAAAGAAGCTTATTGTATAGAACCGTTTGCAACCTTTCAGGCAACTACTAATTATCAGCAATTAAATTATGGTAAAAATATAAATACAAATACATGGCATAGGATGACTCTACTTGCTCATTACGGATATGGATATAATAATCATACTGATCCTAAATGGTATGCTATTACACAATTAATGATTTGGCGTTTAGTAGAACCAAATAAAGATTTTTACTTTACAAATACTCTTAATGGTGCAAGAGTAGAAATGTATCAAGACGAAATGAGAGAAATAAATAATTTAGCAGATAATTTTGATATTTTACCAAATATTAATTATAGAACTATTAATGTTGTTAATAGTACAGTAGTATTAACAGATAAAAATAATGTATTAAATAATTATACTATACAAGATACTAAAGGAAATGATATAAAAATTGAAGATAATAAATTAATATTTAAAAATATTAAAGAAGGCGAAACTTCTATTATATTGACTAGAAAACTTGAAAATGAAAATTCAGCTGCTTTATTCTATTATAATGATAATAGTCAGAATTTAATGACTAAGGGTAGTATAGGTGAAAAGAGATTAGAAATAATAGTAGAAGGAACAAAAAATTCTGTTTTTATAACAAAATTAGATAGTGATAATTATAGTACTACACCAAGGGGAGAAGCCAAGTTAATTGGAGCAATTTATGGATTATATGATGAAAAGGATAATTTATTACAAGAACTAACTATTAATGATTTATCAAGTGCTAAATTAGAAAATTTAAGTTATGGAAATTATTATTTAAAGGAAATAAAACCTGGTGAAGGTTATACTTTAAATAATGAAAAAGTAACATTTCAAATAAATTCTAATACTAAAAATATATATATTACATTAACTAACAAAGTCATTGAAAAAGAAGTAACAATACATAAAGAGTATGGTGAAGAAGGTAATACAGAAAATGAAGCTAATATAAATTTTGACATTTTTGATAGTAATGGTAAATTAGTTAAAACAATAACTACTGATGAATTTGGAAATGCTAAAATAATTTTACCATATGGAAAATATACAGTAAAGCAGCAAAATACTATTGAAGGTTATACAAAAGTTGATGATTTTGAAATAAATATAAATGAAGATGATGATAATGATTATTATTATAAACTATATAATTATAAAATAGAGATACCTGATACTGGTATTATGGAAAGTAACTCTTTTATAATGTTATTTTTATTAATTATACCTAGTATTTACATAATAAAAAAGTATGGTAAACTTAAAACTAATTAAAATAATAATAATGTTATTATACTGCACATTTATAAATTTAAGTAGCAATAATTCATCAAATAATGTAATTAACACTAGCTTAAATATAAAAAATAGTATTAATATAAATCAAACAAATCATATTAATGTAGAAAAAAACTTTATAAGAAAAGTAGAAAAAAATATTTATAGTGACTTATTAGGAACTATTTCTATTAAGAAAATAAGTTTACTTGATAAGCCAATATACAAACCTAATAGTAAGAAAAATACAATAGAAAAAAATATTACTATTTTAAAAGAATCTATTATGCCAGATAATGATGAAAGTATTATATTTTTAATTGCTCATTCTGGAACTGGTAGTATTGCTTATTTTAAAAATCTTTATAAACTAAATATAAATGATAAAGTTAATATTAAATATAATAACATTGATTATATATACAAAGTAACTAATATTTATGAAGATGATAAAGATGGCTATTTAAAAATTAAAAAGAATTATTCTAATGTATTAATATTATCTACTTGTAGTAAAAATAAAAATAAACAATTAATTGTAGAATGTGTACTAACATAATAAAATAAAAAGTCATTGACAACTAATATTTTTTAAACAAATATTGTCGATGACTTTTATAATCTTTTGAAATTTAGTTTATTTTGTAATAGCATCAATAGCAGCCTGTAATTGATTATCATCAGAGTCCTTGAATGTCTTAATATATTCATCAGAAAGTTCAACCACTAAATCAGGAGTTATGCCTTTTTTATTAATGCTTTTTCCACTAGGAGTTAACCAACTTTCAGTAGTATACTTGATACTTGAACCACTATTTAAAGAATATTCTTTTTGAACAGTCCCTTTACCGTATGATTTTATTCCAACAATAGTAGCCTTATATGATTCTTGCATAGCACCAGCAAGAATTTCTGATGCTGATGCACTATTAGAATTTATAAGTACGCCTATAGGATAAGTTCTTTTTTCTGAGCTGCTAGAATAAACTTTAGTTTTTTTACCATTTGATTTTATTTGATAAATAACTTTATCTTTATCTAAAAATAACGATAATATCTTACTAACCTGATCTAGATGGCCACCTGGATTATCTCTTACATCTATAACTAAACTATCAATTCCCTTTTTTTCTAATTTTTTTAATTGGCTATTAAACTGTGAATATGTATTTCCTGCAAAAACACTAACGGTTATTATACCTACTTTTTTATTATTTTTTTCTATTATTTTATTAGAAACAGAAGGAATAACAACACTTTTCATATTTAAATTGAAATCTTTTTCATTTTCATCTCTTAAAATTGTTAATTTAATTTTATCTTTTTCCTTTATCATATCTATAACTTCATCTAATGTTTTCTCATCTACAGATTTACCATTTACTTTAACTATAATATCGCCGGCCTTTATTCCTGCTTCTTTGGCTGGGGAATTATCAAAAATAGAGACAATAGTAGGCTTTTGGTCAATCATAGAAACAGTTACTCCTACACCTTCATATTCTCCATCTACAGTTTGATTGAACACTTCCGTATCCTCCTCATCCATATAAATAGAATAAGGATCACCTAAATAAGAAACCATTCCTTCTATTGCAGCATTAATAAGTTTATCTTTATTAACTTTTTTGTAATATTCTTCACTTATGTTTGTATAAGTATTAATAAATTCTTCTAAATATTTATCATTTCTATTAGTATTACCAATAAAAATAAGACTACCAACTACCCCTCCAAATAAAAGGGCAATAATAGTGATTATAATTACTTCTACTATACTAAAAGTAGTCTTGTTTTTTTCTTCTAGAAGTTTTTCTTTTATCTTAAAATCAACTTTTTTAACCTTCACAGCAAAATCTCCTTAAAATAAAAAACGCAAAAATGCGATTAAAATCAAATATGGCGCCTCAACTAGGACTTGAACCTAGGACCCCTTGATTAACAGTCAAGTGCTCTAACCAACTGAGCTATTGAGGCATAAAGAGAGCTACTCAATATTATTGTCTAAAAACTCTTCAAAAGATGAGGTAGCATAATTACTTACTTTACCATTTTTAATACGGATTATAGCAGAATCCTTGACTTTTAAATCTATAATATTAGAAACATCAAGGCTATTTGTATCTGAAATAACACTATTATTAATACCTTCTCCTAAATCAACTGTATAGATGGGTAAATGTTTATCTTTGTCACGATAAGTGCTAACTAAATCAGTATAACTAGAATTAGCTGATATATCATAGAAAAATACTAAATAATCTTCATCTTTTAGGTCAAAACTTTCACCAGCTATAATTTTAGAATACTGAATATCAACATTTTCATTAACAACAAATTCTTTTTTATTTAAAATAAAGACTGTTAGTAGATAAAATAAGATAAGTATTATTATTATAACAACAACTAATATAATTGAACCTTTAATATTATTATCACTATAATTAGAAATCTTTTTATCTATTTTATTTTTATTGATCTGCTTCTTAGCCATCTGCATCACCAATAAAATTATAACATAATATAAAACAAATTGTAAAGTTATTTCATAGTTGGAATTACATTAATAGATTGAGCAACATCAACAAGTTCATCTTGATTAAGTACATCACTTACTAAATAATATTCCACTCCACCACTAGACCAATTTAAAGAATTATTTGCAAGAACACCTAAACTATCTTGTAACATATAGGGTTCTCCATTTGTAGGTATTATAACCATAGAATCATTTTTACTAACTGTCTCTTCAACTAATAGAAATGGTTTTTCGCCGTCAAATGTCATAATAACTCTTTCTCCATTATCAAGACTTACCTTCTCTTCACTAACTAGCTTAGTACCATTAGGTAAATTTAGAGGGTATATACTATCTTCAAGTTCACCAACAGTTAAACTATAATCATCTGTTTTACTAGTTTCTACAGAATTAGCTAAAGTAAAATAATCTTTTTTAAATGTAGGATTATAATCAATTTTAGTAAATTTCATTGTCATCATTGCAATATTATTATCATTATAAACTTTTATACTTTTTGGTTTTAAATTTTTATCAATAATAATTTTTTGATTAACAAGACTTCTATTATTTGGATAATTAACTTCTGTTTTGAAAATATAATTGTTATCTTCTTTTTTAAAACTTCGTTTATCGTCATTTTTAATATCATTTAATATTGATTGCAATAAATATATTTGAGAATTACTATAAGGCCAATCACTTTGAAATTTAAAACTTTTATTTAATGCTGGCGTAACTACTATAACTCACCAAAGTTTTAAACTTTCTATTTATAATATAGTACCTTATTTTTTATTATCTTCTATTTTTTTCATCGATATATTTATAGTGTAAAGCGTTATTGCTTGTTATTACTGACTCGCCTAATTTTCTTTCAAGATCTTCCTTAGCAACTTTTGCAGTATTCCAACCCATTCTCGCTATTTTTTTATTTTGTTCTAAACCATAAGGTTTATGCTTTCTCGCAAGTTCTCTTGTTGCTGTTTCACCTAAATCTGTTAAAAGAACTTCTACATCTGTCATATTATCTCTTAAAGATTCTTTGCGAAGCCCTTTAAATGCTTTATATTCACTTGCTTTCATACCAGACCATTCTTTATATATTTCGTTTGTTAGAATAGCATATTCTTTATTTTCAGTTATTCCTCCATCTTTCCAAACATCAGTTAGTTGTTTTCTTTTAACAATTCCATCTAATCTATCTTTAATCCATTTATCACTATATCCTCTTTTTCTGTAATAATCAACTGCTCGGTTAATAGCAATTTCAGGATCAAACACTTCATCAACTCTCTCACTACCTAAATTAGCAAGCCATAATTTAAATGGTTCTGCTTTTGGACTTGGTATTGATTCAATAAGCCTAAATATGCCTTTTGTATCTAATGTGTCAGTTTCTCTAAACTTTCCATCTTGTGCTTTCATTTTCAACTGGTTAGTATTACTAACCAGTTCACTACCTTCATCATTTAATTTTGTTTTTAGCCATTTCCAATAATTTCTTGATTTTTGATAATTTGATTCAGTTAAAACTCCAATAACATCAACCACACTAAAATAATACTCTTCTTTATCTTTGTCCCATACACTTCTTATTTCTTTATCTTCAAATAGATTTGAAATTGTTTCTAATTTGTTTTGACTCATCCATTACCTCCTTTAAATTAACTTAAACTTATAATATATATCGATATTTTTTTCTTCATCTATCTCTATCCTATCAATTAGTGAACTGATTAAGGCACGAGATGGATTTCTCATCTCTAAAAATTCTTTAATCTTATCTAAATAGTAGTTATCATTTACTAGTTTATTATTTTCTAAATCATATAAGATTTTCTCGTATTCTTTTTTCTTTTTATTTGATTCATTTATTTCTAATGTTAAATTATTATAAGTTCTTTTATACATTTCTAAAGTTATATTGCCATCTAATTTATCGTTATAACACATATCGATCTTTTTATTAAGAGTTTCTATATTGTTTTCTAATCTAAATATTTCCTCTCTTATACTATCTTTTTTCTTTTTTACTTTATCAGAATTTTTAATTATACTTTCTATAGTTTTTTCATCTAAATATTTCTTTGCCATCTCTCTTAAATTTTCAAATACTATATCTTCTATAACTTGATACTTAACAGAATGGGGAGTACAAACATTTTGTTTTTTTCTTTTTGTCCAATAATTACAATTGCCATAAATCCTATGAACTAATCCATTTTTTTGTGTTTGTTGCAAATGTTCTCTAAATCCCATTGTATGATGACATTCTTTACAGTAAATTAATCCTCTTAGTAAGAGTCTATCTGTTATGCCATTTCCTTTAATACCTCGATTTTTATTGCTCTTAAACATTTTTTGGGCTAAATCAAAAGTATCTTTATCAATAATAGGTTCTACTGCACCACAAGCAACAATCCAATCATTAGGCTTTGTATGAACAATCTTCTTGGATTTATAATTTACCTTTCTATTTCGACATTGAGTTAAATTACCAATATAAGTTGGATTTTTTAAAATACTATCAACTGTTCTTGTAGCCCATACTCCATAATGGACATTATTTTGTCCTAGTTTCATGTTCTTATACATACTAGGTGTTTTAATATGCTCATTTGTTAGTGTATCACAAATCCCTGTTAAACTACTCCCACTTATAAACATATCAAATATTCTTCTTACTACACCTGCTGATTCAGGATCTATTTCAAGTTTATGCTTATCTTCTTTAGATTTTTTATAGCCAAAAGGTGCATAGCAACCAACAAATAAACCATTTCTTTTTTTCGTATAAAGTGAACTTCTTAACTTATTTGATATATCTTTAACATACATATCATTAAAAGCACTTTTGAACACCAACATATCATTTGCTGAATTATTACGATTAAAAGTATCTACTCCATCGTTTACTGCTACATATCTAATATTGTGTTCTGGAAAATATCTTTCAACATAATAGCCAAATTCAATATGATCGCGGCCAAGTCTTGATGTGTCTTTTGTAATAATCATATTTATCTTTTTTTCTTCACAGTCTTTAATCATACGATTAAATCCTGCTCTATCGAAAGTAGTTCCTGATATTCCATCATCTACATACTCATCAACAAATAATAAGTCATTATCTCTAATATAATTCAATAATAAATCTCTTTGTGTAGAGATACTACCGCTTTCGCCTAACCTTTCATCTTCTCTAGATAATCTTAAATATATTCCTACCTTATAGGTTGTATCTGTTATCATAATTCTCCAATCTATAAGTTTAAGATTATATCGGTATTTATTATACCATTATTCTCATAAATATTAAACTCCTTATCTAGAAAAGAAAGTAAAAACGTGCTAATTAATTCATTAAACGTCATTCCTGCTTCATCAAATATATTATTTCCTTTATATTCTTCTTTCATAGAACACCTCTATAAATGATATGTCCTAACATTGTAATTAATTTGTAAAATATTGTTCCTTATCCTTTTTCATTTTAAATGAAGCTCTCTTTTAAAATATTAAATCCTCTCCTTTAATTTACTATATTCTTTATCCGCTAATTCTTTGGCTTAACATCTTTTTCCATTCCAACCCTGTATCTCATCATGATCATATCTAATAGGGAGTGAACTATATCTTTTAAAATATTTTCAGAATTATCAATTATTTCATTATCATTATAAACAATTGGATTTTTTTGTTTTTATCAATATAATATAAGTATTAAAATAACCTTTGACAAATTCTTTATATTTAATTTTTTTACGATTTAAATAAAGGCAATATTTTACCTAGTTATTGAAACATATTAATTACGAAGTTTCTTTTATATAAAACTAATTATTTAATAATATTAAGGTGAGTTACACTATTATATCTCTATTTTTTATTAAACACTTGTGTAAAAGACATTCTTTTAACAGTTGTATAAAATATTTTATAGAAATGGAGGTAAGTATATTATGTTATCTAGTAAAGAGATTTTATCTATGAACTTAAAATATTATCGAAAAAAATATAACTTATCTCAAGAAAAATTTGCGGAAAAATTAGGTAGTAATTTAGTATATCTAAATCAAATAGAAAATTGCAGAAGAAAGCCTACTATAGAAATGCTAGATAAAATGGCAAATAATTTAAATAAGTATGATTCTAAATTAAATATAACAGCTTCTGATTTAATAAAATATGATATCTCACATAAAACGCATTATTCAAGAATAGATGAAAAAAAGAATTTAAAATAGTTAAAAAAACAACTCATAAGTTAAAATGAGCTGTTTTTTACTAGAGGAAATTACCATGAACCTCCTCCGCCTCCACCTGAGCCCCCTCCAGAAGAACCACCACCACTTGATGAATAACTAGATGGACTAGATGACATAACACTTTGAGCAGAAACCATAGTATTATTCATAAATGTTCCAAATGTAATCATGTCAAAAGCATTTGAACTATCATACCAACTAGGAGCTTGTAGTGATATTGTTTCAAACTTTTTAATCCATGTATCAGACACGCCTAAAACATAAGTATAAGGCAAAATATTAAAAAAATATGTTGGGTCTTGCATAACCATTGCTTCTAATTTTTCTTTTTCTGCTGTTTCTAGGAAATTTTTAAAACCTCTTAATTTCCCTAACATTGCATTACCATATTGTGTTCTCTTTGGTAAATATTTTAAGCATACTACCATTCCTAAAACACAAACTACTCCAATTATGTATCCAATTAAATATACTGGATCTTGTAATAATGTAGGAAGAACAATGAAGGCCCAAGGCATTCCTCCAAACATACCACCCCATAATAATCCAAATATCTTTGTTACAATTGAAGACTTAGTAGCTCTACCATTAACATAAATAGTTTGTTTACCTTCAAATAACATACTAAACATTATTGTAAAACCAAGCCCAGGAAATAATAAAGCAACAACAAGTGTCGCTACTTGTCCATAAGTAAGGATAGGTGGAATTGTAATTAAGCAATAAGTAGCAATTATCATTAAAATGATAAATATAGATTTACTAGATGCTGATTTTTCAAATATTTTGTTTTTATTTTCTTTATTGTTTATATTAGATAATATTTTGTTCATTGTAATATAAAAGTTATCATATAAGTCTAACGAAGTTACCTCATTTATATTATTGTCCACATAATCATTTTCTTTTGAAAATAATGATTTAATTGATGGTCGCTTTGTAAATAAACCATTTAAAAATATTTGCTCATTTAGATTATTACCATCATATTCTTTTAACTTCGTTATTTTAAAACCTTTTGCTTTTGAAAACAATGATTTTTCTTCAGTTTCCGTTATTTTTATATATCCCTTATTTGCTAAATATATAAGAAGAGACGTAACATCTTGATTATCTGCTTTTCCCTTATATAAAAATCCTATCTCTAAACTATTAAATCCTTCTGGTGGATAAAATTCTACTGTTTCTACAACTTGTTCATCACGCCCAAACTTATACCATATTAATACAGCAATTCCTACAAATATTATAGGTAATAAGAAAACAAGATAGCTCATTACATTAATAGATAGCCCTGCTCCAACAAAATAGCCTTCATCAAGTTCGCATCTTATAGTTAATGCTTCTCCAACACCAAGAATACCATTGTAATTTCCTGTTATTTTATTTCCACTAACATTATATTTGACTTTGCTATTATTAGTTGAGCCTATTTTTCCTGATGAAAAACCCAATTTACTTGAATCAAAATCTTTTGGCATAGAAATAGTGAAAGTAACATTACCAATAACGGTATCCCATTCATCTCCAATGATATTATAATATAACTCATCATAATCTTTAATAGGATCTTTTCCTAAATTATAAGTATATTTTATTACATAGGTTTGTTCACCAGTTAAAGTGCGACTTGCTGAGCCTATTTGAATTTTGTAGCTTCCATTTTTTCTAGATGTAGTGTATTCGTTATCAACACTTAAGTTTGTTATTTGTGTTCTATTTTCTGATGTTGTACCATCTAATCTTGTAATCGTATTTTTTAGTGGAATTGTTCTAAAAATACCATGTTTTGCAACGTTAAAATATGCAGTAATTGTTTCTGTAATATCTAATGTGTTATTCTCATTAACAATAATATTAATATCATATTTATCTATTAAATAGTCATAAGACTTATATCGATCATTTTTACTAGGAGTATTAGATACGACATTTGATTCACTTGCTGAAGAGCTTGTAGTGTTAATTGCTAAACGATAATAATATATTTCATTAATACTATGTCCATTTAAAATACTCAAATTAGACATTTGATTAAAATTACTCGTTCCTGCTATTGCAGTACCTGAATTGTAGCCCTGTGCAATTAAGTTATAATTTGAATCGTAATAATATGCAGTTGATGTATAATCAATATCTTTATCAGAACTATTAGCAACTACTCCTGTTAAACCAAATGCTTGAGTAGAAGTAGAAGAGTAATCTTTAAATGTAATATTAGAAAAGGATAAATTACCAATAGTTAAACTTTTGGTATTATCATTAACATTTATATAAGATGTTTGTTGCGATAAAGCATTTACATTTGTCGGATAAATTATTGTAAGAGATAATACAACTAATATAAATAAGGATAACCCCTTAATAATTCCTTTCATTGCTTACCTCCATTATAATTCAACTTTTACATTTTCTCTTTCTGCTTCACTTACTTCAAACATATTCTTTGACTTATAACCAAATATTTTTGCTATTATATTACTTGGAAACATTTCTACCTTGTTATTATAAATTCTTACAGTACCATTATAGTATTTTCTTGAATTTGCAATATCATCTTCAACTTTTGTAAGTTGATTGCTTAAATCTTTAAAGTTTTCGCTTGCTTTTAAATCAGGATAAGATTCTGCTAATGCCATAATTTTGTTAATTCCTTTTGATAATTGCTCATTTGTTTTAATTTTTTCATCATCTGACATTTTATCATAAGCACTATTTCTTAATTCTATAACTTCTTTTAAAGTGTCTTTTTCATGTTTTGCGTATCCTTTCACGGTTTCAACAATGTTTGGAATTAAATCCCATCTTTTTTTAAGATAAACATCCATAGTTGAAAATGCTTCTTTTACTTTATTATTTAGTTTTACAAAACTATTATATAAAGTAAAGGTATAAATAGCAATTATAACTATAATTGCAATAATAATGTAAATCCACATAAATTTTTCCTCCTATAAATTTGAATTTGTATTATTTTGATTATCCGTATAATTAGGATAGTTGTTATTTTGTATAACATTATTTTGTACTTGATTAACATTTTGCTGGGGTTGAGAAAACTGTTGAGGTTGATTAATTTGTGACTGCTCTATTTGTTGAAATTGAGGGTTTTGTTGTGTCGCATTTTGAGTGTTTTGGAATGAATTAATAACAGCATCACCATTATAAAGACTATTAGATTGTTGAGCTGTTGGAGTATCCTTTTGAGTTTTCACTTTTTTAACATTAATTACAAAAATAATTATACCTACTAAAGTAAATAATCCCCCCAAAAGTGGTAATACAATATTAGCACTATCTTTAACCCATATTACATCGCTAGGATTATCAGGATTATATTTTATCATCACCTCTGAACCTTTTGATTTAGGCATATTTGAATATGAATTAGATGTTTTTCTGTATGATTGTCCATCAACTGTATATTCAACAATAATTGCTTCTAACCCTTCATCATTATATGCGTAATCGACTACTTTAGAAGTAGTTTCAATATAAGTTTCATTTTTTTGATTATAATTTCTAATGTTTAATACAGAAAATAATAATATACATATACCAACTATTGCAAATATCACGCCAAATAATATCCCTTGTAAAGGCCTCATCGGCTTAGTTTGAACATTTTGAACGTTAATAGTAACCACCTCCTTCCTTTTAAATTAGGATACTAATAGAAACAAAAAGTTAATAACTGCATCCTATTATAATTAATTATATCACAAATTTTAGTTTTATTTAACATTTGTATAAAAAACTTTCGGTTTTTTATAAACTTATCTCAAAATCATATCTATCTTTTTCTTTGTAATATTTTGGACTTTTTTTAATAACTCTTCTTTGCCAGTTTTTTAAATATCATATACATAATCTTTATTATCATAATAGTCCTTAATTTTATTTGTAGTACGGTCTTTTGTCTAATCTTGCCAATTTGTAATAACTCTCTAAAAAAGTCTTAGTAGCTTCTTTTATTACTTTTAAATTCTTTTTTATCACATTTGTTATGTGATCCATTTTGTGCTAAATCATTGATAGACTTTATCGGCAGCTTCTAAATTTTTCATAATTCATAATCATTCATCACTTTTTTCTAAAATAAAAAGAATATGTTTTTTGCATATTCTTTCTGTTTATGTAAGATACTAATTATTGATATAACCTCAAACTTATTTAATTTTTTAAAGTTGCGTACTTTGGTGAGTTATAACATATACACCATCACTATTTTTTAAAATTATTTGTTCATGGTTATTTGAAGTATTTACTAGACTTACTTTATAATTGTTATCTTTTTTATAAGATACTTCTACATTATAATTGTAAATATTTTCATCATTTACAATTTCTAAAACACCTTCTAAATAATATGCTTTATTTTTTGTAATTTTTTTATCTAAATCATCTATAATATTACTTTCTTTATATCTAACACATCCTGTAATTAAAAATAAAAAGATTCCAAAACATAATAATACTTTTTTCAAATTATCACCTCATTATATTTACAGTAAAATTATATGTAATTTTTTTTTAAATATTACGTATAAAATCAAAGTTTTTGTAAATATTATATTTAGAGAAAGGGTGATAAAATGGATATAATTAAAAAAATTGCATTAGTATTAGTAATAATTGGAGCTTTAAACTGGTTATTAGTAGGTGCATTTGAAATAGACTTAGTTGCTACAATTTTTGGTTCTGCTACTAATATGCTTGCAAAAATAGTATATATTATAATTGGAATATGTGGTTTAATATCAATTACATATTTATTTGACGAACATCATGATTAAATAAACTATCAAAATGGTAGTTTATTTTTTTATATTATGTAAAAATCTACTAGAATTTTAATTTTTCTAGTAGATTTGTTTACCAGGTTGAAATACTAAGGTAAGTACCACCATCACTGTAGGCTCCACCATTATTAATGCCTGTATTATAAGCGAATATACCGGCGTGAAAACCATTATTATAATATTGACTTCTACCAACCCATGAATGGCCTGAACTTACAAATGATTGTGAATCTGTATAGAATCCATTCGTACCGTCAACATTTGTTGCATCTCCTTTGATTCCGGTTGTAGTTGTATATAAATTATAATATTTAGCTTCTGGCATTGTATCAGAGGTAAATCCAGAGTCCCCCACTTCTTTATTGTAATTGCCCATGACTCTCGTATTAGCTCCTCCTGAGGTATCATAGATTCCATAGATGGTTCCGGTTGTACTTGCTCCAATTCCCTCTTTTGTTTCATAAGTATGTGGACAAGAGGCAACGCCATTACTTGATCCAGTTTCTCCGGTTCCAGGTTCTCCTTTACTACAGCCTGATTGTTTACCATTATGATTATTTATATAAATTTCTTTATTGGCATTTGTATAATTTGTATTACCATACTTGCCATATTTACTTTGACTTAAATACGCCATGGCTCCCCACTCGGTATTTTTTATCATATGGGTATCATAATTTCCACTTAAACCATAATTAGTTGTCCCTGTTCCATTATTTGCTTGGGTTTTAATTGCATTAAAGAAAGCTTGATTTGTCTGATTTGTTAATTGTGTATTATTTGGAATTGACGTTATTGCATTTATTGTACCAGTTAGCTCAAATTTACTTATCCAGATTCCAGGAATTTCCTTATTTTCTTCATTATTTCTTGTTGATTCTACATCACAACTATTTCCCCAACAAAATGACGATGGTGTAAAATATTCACTTGGTATTGACCCAGTATATTTCCCAGTTCCTGTCTCTACTGTACCAGTATCTACAAATCTTATATCAAAAGCTCCTGGCGTTGCTTGACTCAAATCACTTGCTCCGTCTATTTTATAGCCATATTTATCTCTTAACGTATAACTATATCTTGGGATCCATACTAACATTAAATTTACATCGCTTATATTTATTGTTGTTCCTACTGCTGCACTTTTATATGTGGTTCTTTTATCTGATTTTATAGTTACAGCATTGGCCCAGTTTTGGTTATCATAATTATACCAATTACTTTTCGTGTAATCTGCTTTTACCCAATTAGTTCCATTATATGTTACTGGGATCATGTCCCCTCTTAATTCAGGTTCATTGGCAATATGTTTTGTTTGTTCTCCTTCTATTCTGATCTTTGCTTTAAACACTTGGCCTGCTATTTCTGTTGTTGCACTTTCTGCTACCCATACTCTTAACTTATATGTTGCTACCTCTCCTGGTTGTAATACCCCTTCGGCCAATAATCTTTTGCCATTTGCTCCATTTAGAGTATTTAACCCCACAGCACCTGTTGAATAACTATTCTTTTCTAAGCTATATCTTATATTACTATCACTGATTCTAGTACCTGATACTGCATCATCATCTAAATATACATAGTACTTATTACTTATACTCCCATTATTTTTAACTGTAAAACTATAAGGGGCGTTAGATAGTCCATTATTATCACTTTGAGGTACTGTATTAGTTAAATTTATTACTCCACTTTCATCTGATAATACTAAATCTAAGTTTCCTGCTGTTACTGTAGTTGTATCTTTAGATTCAATGCTTACAGTATACCAAGCATAACTACTCCCTACTAATACTATTACCGATAGCATTATTATTACTAACATAGGTCTATTTTTTCTAAATAATTCTTTTATTTCTTTATTATTCATATTGAAAAATCACCTTTTTCTTTTATCTTAAATATTATCCAATACTATATTTAAATTATAAACTAAAAAAAAATCAAAGTAAATAAATAATTAAATTTATTAAATAAATGTATTTTGTAAATAATATTAAAAATAAAAGTACAATTTTAGCAAGTATATAACTCATGGAATTAGATAATTACAATTGTCTGGTGGTCTAAACTGTAACTAAAAGAGTTATCAAAATGCTGATAACTCCTTGATTACATATAATTAATTTTCTGTTATTTTAACTCTAACTTTCTTAGTCTTAGGTGTATAAGTAAGTTTTAAGTCATTTCCTTCTACCTTAACTTCCACTTCATGTTCTCCTACACCATAATTTTTAAGATCAATATAAGCTTTAATATTACTTGCTTCAAGACTATTTACATTGGAACTACTTCCACTGACTACAACACTAACTTTGCTATCAGCTTCAGTTAACGCTTGTACTTTATATTTACTATCTAGGTTCTCAGTAGCAATTGTTATATCAGAAAATTCTTTAGTAATCGAATTCTCAACCTCAACCTTAACTGTAATACTCTTAGTACTAAACTCAGTTACACCTGTAGGCTTTTCTAAAGTAATAGTATATGTCTTATTGCTATCTAAACCTTTAACATCAACTGGTACTTCTATAGAATTAATAGACTTTATAGCATCTTCATCACCATAAATTGTCACTTCATTTTCTGATGCAGTAAGTGATGATATACTTTTACCAAATGCAAGCTCTCCCTTTGGAACCAATTTAATTGGAACTTTTTTCTTAGGAGATGTAATCGTAAGCTTAGCATTAACACTTTTTGGAACTATTTCTACGTCAACTACTTTTCCATCATTGTCATATGCAACAAGTGCCACATTCTTTAATGTTAATTCTCCTTCTTTAGGATTACTTAATTCATCTACATCAACAAGTGCTTTAACTGTAGCAACTTTCTTTAATTTATATGCTGCACCTTTGACTATAACTTCACTTCTATCAAGTTCAACATTCTTAATATACAGTTTAGAATCTAATTTGTCTTTATGTAAAACATCAACTGTTAAACTAAATGTCTCAGAGACTTTCTCATATATTGTAACTGTTACTTGGCTTGGATCTAGCTTATAATCAAGAGATTTTATCCTTTGAGAATATTTTAAAGTTACTTTATGATTACCAGGCTTTAATCCTGTTAAATCAACTGTAACTCCTTTAGATGGGGATTGCTTTGCTAAAAAAATATGTCTTTTTTGACCAATAAGTGTTACATCTACTTTTTTAGGTAAGCCTTCTACAACATATAACTCCTCATTATAAGTTGCATCCACCTCTTGATTGTATAATACCTCAGCATATTGATCAATCATTACACTTGATTCATTATCTATAATTAAAAATGTCCCAAACGCTAATATTAATGAGATAACTACTAAAGTGGATTTTTTATTAAATATCTTATCTAAATTTTTACTACTATTTTGAAATATTCCTAAAATTATAAGTATTAATTTAGTAATAGGAGTAATTAACCATTTATCGAAAAACAATCCAATACGATGAAAAAATCTTTTTATAATTTTAATTATCTTCTTCATATATATCTTCCTCATTTTCTATTATTTCATCATCTTCAAGATCTTGTTTTGGTCTTAATTCATCTATTAACATCATTCTAATATCATCAATTGATAAATTGTAGAAAAGCTCTCCTTTAATAGCAATAGACATTTTACCAGTTTCTTCTGAAACTATTAGACTAATACAGTCAGTTTCTTCACTAATTCCAACAGCCGCCCTATGTCTAGTACCTAGCCTTTTAGTATTTAATTTAGAACTACTACTTGTAGGAAAAACAGCACCAGCAACAGTTATTCTATCTCCTTGTAAAATTACACCACCATCATGTAAAGGATTATTAGGGAAAAAGATTGATATTAATAAATCACTTGATAAATCTGCATATAATTTTTTAGCTTTGTCAATATAATTTCCTAAACTTATATCTCTTTCAATAACTATTAGAGCACCTATTCTTTGTTTTCTCAAATAATCCATCGCATTAACTATTTGATAAACCATCTTTTCTCGTTCATCAACAGTGAGAATTTTATGACGTCCTAAAAGTTGATTTCTTCCAAGTTGTTCTAGTATATTTCTAATTTCTGGTTGAAAAATAACAATTAATGCTAATGGCCCATACATAATAACATATTCAAGTAATACTCCAATTGTTGTAAATCCGAATAAATCACTCACTAATTTTAAAATTATTACAAATGCAACTCCTTTAAATATTAAAGAAAGTTTAACATTATTTCTAATATTTTTAAGTACCACATAAAAGACTAACCATACTATAGATATATCAATAATTTTCTTTACTATTGAAACTATATCGGTAATAGTAATAGACACAACCACCATCTCCTTTTATACTCCAAAATTTATATATTATGCTATTTAATAATAACATTTTAAAAAAAATAACACAACATTAAAAGAAAAATTATTTTTTATAAATACAAAAATATTATTTAATTGTAATACTTCTAATTATTATATTTTTAATTTTTTTCCTCTATGCTTTTTAAATTTAATATCTTATTTAGAAACTTATTATCAATTAAAAAAAAAGGTTATAGAAATATATTCTAATAACCAATTTTGTTTAATATTTATCCATTTAAATCAGTAAATTCTTGATTTAGAGTTTGATATTTACTATTTATTTTAGTTGATTCTGCTTTTTCTAAAACATACCAACCTTTTCTAAACATTACCTCAAATACTTCTCTTTGCAATTTTGAATATTCCAAAAACATCTCTTCATACTTATTATATAGATCTTCATTGCTGGCTTCTGTTAATACTACTGCATAATTTTTAACCATTTCTTTTAAGCAGCTTAGTAAAGAGTTCATATAGTCTTTATCATTTAATTTTACACCTGTAGGAACCTCTGTTTTAGGATTTTTTATTTGATTATTATTCATTATTACCTCCATCATTTAAAATATTTAATATTTTGCTCATATTGCCATGAAAAATATTAGAGGCTTTTTTTAATGTTGCTTTTAATTCATTATCCTCTACACTATTTTCTCCATTTACAGCACTTTTATAAGCTCCATAATTCCAATTAAACATATCACTTAAATAATCTAAATCTTTGCAAGTTATTATACTAGGTACTTGTTCATAATTTTCCATAATTAAATCCATCCTTTCAACTTTATTATGATACAATTTTAATTTTATTATTCATTTATAAATATTTTTTTAACTCTTCAATCCTTTTTTCTTGAAATTTCATGAATTTTTTAGCTAATTTTAAATATTCTTTATCTACTTTTTCATCATATGCTTTTATTTTCTTTTCAATTTCAACTACTCCCATAGTAAGACCTTCAATAAGCATATCTGCTATAGCAGAGTCACTATTATCTGCTTTTACTTCTTTTGATATTGCAGTAGATGACATCATTTTACTAACTATTCCATTTTCTTCTTTATTGATTTTATTATCAGCTAATATTTTGCTACTTTCAGAATAAAAACTTTCATATTCATTTTTTATATCACTAACTAATCCTTTAATTTTATTATCCTTATTCTTTAATTTTTCTAATAAAGTTTTCGTAGTAAAAACTCCCATTGAAGCATCTTTATTAATATGAATTATTAATTCTAAATTTTCAGCCATTATTTATTCCTCCCTTTAATAGTTTGGAATAACTACTAAAACTTATACTATATTTTAGTAATACTTTTAACAGCAGGTCCTTCTATTATATTTCCATCAATATCAAATCTAGAGCCATGACATGGACAATCCCAAGTTTTCTCAGTCTCATTAAATACTAAATTACATTTCATATGAGGACAAATCAATTTTACAATATGCTTATTATTTTCATCATCGACATAAATTCCATACCAAATATTTTTTATTCTTACATAAGAAGGAGTATTTTTTTTCCACAATGACTGTGCATAAGCTTTAACATAATGAAAACTTCCCACAAATGATTTTAGAAAAAGAGGAAAACTATTTCTATTAGGATCAAATAAATATTTATAAGTACTTGTTCTTGAATTTATTAAATCATATATAACTTTACTAGCAATCACACTATTAGTCATCCCCCAAGCATTATAGGCAGTTGCAATATACAAATTATTTTTTACTTCCCCAATAAATGGCAAATTATCATTACTCATAACATCTTGATTAATATAAGAGTATTCTGGTTTAACTCCAAATAATTTAAAAAAATCATCACAACTTTTCAAAAGACTATCACTATAGCTAGTATTGTCAGTCAATCTATTTTTATTAGAAACATATAACAAGTAATTTTTATAAAATCTAATGGAAAATAAATCTTTATCAATATTAATTGCACTTATATTATTATGATTATTAACTTTTCCTACACAAACATATTCTCGTTTTATATAAGTTTTAAATGGAATAAATGTCGGTAATAAAAAAAATGGATAATGATTTGCAACAATAACTTTTTTTGCTCTTATAATACCTTTATCAGTTAAAACTTTATATCCTTTATTAAATAGAGTTATATTAGTTGCTAGTACATCTTCATAAAGTAAAATTTTTTCTTTAATAATATTTATTAATCCATACAGATATTTAAGAGGATTAAAAACATAGTTCTCATAAGCAATTATACCTTTTTTTATTTTATTTCCATAAATATCTATAGTTTTAGTTCCAAATTCTTCTAATAGTTTTTTTTCTTTATTAATTTTAGTAATATTATTGTTCTGAAAAGTAAAAATAATAGAAGCTACTTCTTCTAAATCACAGGATATTTTATTTTTCTTAATAATATCTTTAATAATATTAATAGATTCTTTCTGTGAATTATAATATTTAAGAGCTGTTTCTTTATTAAAATTTTTTTCTAAAGTTTGATAAATAATTTCTTGTAAATAAGAAAGTTTAGCAGTAGTCTTAGAAGTTATTCCACATCCAAATTCTCCTTTATCAATTAAGCAGACTTTTCCTCTGTAATCTTTTAAAAAATATGCTAAATTAATACCAGTCATTCCGCCACCTATAATTAAAATATCTACATCTTTTTCTAATTTTTTATCTTTAAAACTTTCTTTTTTTATACTATCATTCCAAAAAGAACTATTATTCATCAATTATCACCCATTATTAGTATGAATAATTAATAATAATTTATTCAATTCTTTTTTCTTAAAAAAAGCTTAATTAAAATATAAATAATTAATGATATAAGTAATATTCTAATGATTGAGGAGTAATTACCAAAAAAAGTTACAACAACATTCCAATTATTTCCAACAACACTACCAATAAAAACTAATATGTAATTCCATATAATTGTTCCTATCAATGTATATATTGTAAATTTTATAATTGGCATTTTTGAAATACCTGCAGGTATAGATATTAAGCTTCTAACAATTGGAACAAATCTACAAAATAAAACAGCATTACAGCCTCTTTTAGCAAAGAAACATTCTGCTTTATTTATATCTTCTTCTTTTAATTTTAAATATTTTCCAACTTTACTATTAACCAATCTTTTTAATCTATTTTTATTTAAAATTGCACCTATTATATATAAAATATATGCTCCTACTAATGAGCCTAGAGTAGCATATAATATTACACTAAAAAAATTTAAATTTGTATAAGTAGTAAGCACCCCTGCAAAAATCAAGATAAATTCTGATGGAATAGGAGGAAAAATATTTTCTACAACAACTAAAATAAATATTCCAAAATATCCAAATTGATTCATTACATTAACAATAATCTCTTCCATACCTTCACCTATATAAAAGATATTCTAAAAAAAAATAAAATATGTGAAGTATTAAATATTAGAATCAATTAAAATAATTAACATCACCTTTGACAATTATACCATTTTCTTTTATTAAGTTATCTATATCATCTTTATTTAAAATAAATTTATTATATCCTTTTTTCTTTAAATAATTGTAAGATTCTATTATATTTTTAGGTACATCTTCTTTAGTTTGAAAGCCAAATTGTGGATAAACTATTAATCTTTGTATATCACCAACTATTGAAGAAATTGTATTATATATTTTTTGAGGATTATTATTTAATACTTTTATAAATGAGGAAAAAGTAGTATCAGGAGATGTTATAAATAATTGTTTATCTGGAAAAACTGTTTTTGCACAATTTAATGTACGTCTTTTACAATATGCATTATGAACTATAAGAATTTTTTCTACCTTTAAATTATTTTCTTTAATTATTTCTTTAGCAAATTTAAAATTATCAACTGTATTAGTAGATTTATTTTCAATTAAGATATCCCTATCTGCTATTTTATTTTTCTTAGCAATCTCTTTAAATTTATCAGCTTCTGATATAGCTAAAAAATCTTTACTAATTTTACCTTTTCCACCTGTAAAAAGTATTTTTTTACCATATCCTTCTTTTAGAAGTTCACTACATTTAATAGGTATCTGCATATTCATACAGCCACATCCAATTATTAAATCACATTTTTCTATTGGCATATTAATATTCATATAATCCCATATATTTTTTAAGTTTATTAAAAATTCTTTATTATATAAATCCATTTTTTCTCCCCTTATAAATATTATTTAACAATTTTTTTGTATATATACCCTTCATTATTACCATCATGACAAATAAGAATATTATTTTTTAAATCATATGTATTATATCTATTATTATCTAGAAATTTATCATAAAATATAAATTGCTCTTCTGATAAATAATTAGATAAATCTTCATTTTTAATTGTAATTACATAAGATGAAATAAAATAGTTAATTATATCACTATATAACTTGTCTATATTTTTTTGTAAGTGATAAAAGCATTTTTGTAAATTGATAATTTTTTTGTAGTATATAAAATCTGTTATTATCAGATATAACAAGTTTCTTATCAATAAAACCGTAAAAGGTTCTATTATTAATATCATCTAGCAAAAAATTATTATAACTATATGATGATCTTGATTTTTCTAAATACAATTTTAAATACCTTAACATAATAAAAATCACCACCTTAAAACTACTAAACTATTTTCAGTAAACACACTAGAAAAGGATAAAATAACTTTTTTTTTACATACTAGTAAATGAAGAAATATTAGGAGAAAAAATGAAAATAAAATTTAATAAAATTAAATATCATGTCATTATAATAATATCTATAATTATGGTTAATATTTCTCTATTAAATATTAACTCTTGGATAAATGATAAAGAAAAAGTAAGAGGTTTAGAAAAATTATTAAGAAAAGAGGTTTCAGAAAAAGTATCAAAAGAAGAAAATGTGCTAATTAACCCACCTAAAAATAAGGATGATTATTATTGGAAACATATAAACGAATCTTTTTTACAAATTGATTTTAATAACTTAGAAAAACAAAACAAAAATACTGTTGCCTGGATTAAAGTTAATGGCACTAATGTTGATTACCCAGTTGTTCAGACAAATAATAATGAGTATTATCTAACTCATTCATATGATAATACTTATAATAAAGCAGGCTGGATATTTTCTGATTTTAGAAATAATTTAAATTCATTAAATAAAAACACTATTATTTATGGACATGGCAGAATTGATGATACTATGTTTGGCAGTCTTAGATTCACATTAGAAGATAATTGGTATCAAAATATCGATAATCATATTATAAAATTATCAACAAAAGAAAATAATATGATTTTTCAAATATTTAGCATCTATTATATTTTTAAAGAAAACTATTATATAACAACACATTTTAATAGTATAAAAGAATATGAAGTTTTTTTAAATACTATAAAAAATAGAAGTATATTTGATTTTAAAACTATAGTTGATAGTAACGATAAAATTTTAACTCTTTCGACTTGTAAAAACAATTATGGTAAACGTCTAGTAGTACATGCAAAACTAATAAAAAAAGAAATTATAAAATAATAATTTCCTTTTTATATCTCAGTAATTATTAATTTACGAATAGCATATCCAAAAGTAAATATTCCTATCATACTAAGAAATAAAAATAATATAATTGAATCATTTGTTTCAGGATTCTCTACTGTTATAAATAAATTCATAGCTTCTTGTAAAGTAAGTTCATCTCCAGGACTAATTGATTTTTGAATACCACTTATCTCTAGAATAGCACTTAAAGAATCAGCAGGAACCCAAAGCGTTGGTTTATTTGCTGTTTCTGTTGTATTAATAATTTTGGTATTATTATCTAATTTTAAATGAGAAACTATATTAACTCCTTTTCCTTGAGAAAGCTCTATTCCACCAAAACCATTGTTAGAAACATCGATAGTACCTTCTAATTTAACAGTAGAACCATTAATAAGTAAACCAGCATTTCCTCCAGTTAATTTAATATTTTTAATAGTTGCTGATGTTTTATAAACTTGTAGAATATAAATACCGGCCCATATTGTATTATCTTTGCTCCCTCTAGAATCAAAGGTTCCAACATACTTCATTGTATGAGAATTTCCATCAATTGTAACTTCTCGAGTAATATTTATTTTTTCTGTTGTTTCAATGTCGTTTGCTAATATGATAGTACCAACATTTGTATTTTTTAAAGCTTCTTTTAACTCTGTTTGATCATGAACTGTAACAGTTGAGGATGCATTTACATTTAAAACCGGAATCATTACTAATGTTAATAACAATACAAAAAAATATTTCTTATAATTTTTAATCATATATTTTTTCTCCTTTCCATTTATAAGTTTGGATTATATAAATAAAAATATACTGGAAATTTGTCGAAAAAATTTTAAATATCTATAACTATTATGGCAAAAAAATTATAAAAAACAGATAAATATAATAATTTTACTTATTTTTTCTAGTATAATTTTATCATTAAATATTAGACTAAAAATATAGAAAAAATACATAGATTAATTTAATATCTTACTTATAGCAATTGTAATAAACATTAACTTTATTTTCTTAATTAAAAAAACAAATAAATATTTTCTTATTTATTTGCTTATATTTTCTTTACTTTAACATATTCTTTTAAAACAGGTTGTATTTGTTTACTTTGTAAAGCCTCTTCTATAGTAGGAACAATCAAATCATAATGAGCAATTAAAGAGTTAGGTTTATTTTCATAATCATCTTGACCAAATGGTACAAAATAAACATTTTTATTATTATATAACTTCATTATATTTTCACCATTTAATCCTAAACCATCATTAGTTGAAACAGCAATAACAATAGGACTTTGATTTCTAAGAGTAGCTTTTACTGCTAAATTTACTGGATTATCAGTAATTCCATTAGCCATTTTTGCTAGAAAATTACCAGTAGCAGGCATTACTACCATTAAATCCATTTTATTTTTTGGACCAAAAGTCTCAGCACCTATAATATCTTTAATAACTTTCTTTTCAGTAATTTTTTCGACTTTATCAATAAAATCATTACCTTTACCAAATCTTGTTTCACTACCAATAATATTAGGAGATACAACAGGATATATATCATACCCTAAATCTTTTAATTGACATAAATAAATTAATATCTTATCAAACGTACAAAAAGATGACGTTATTCCAAAACCAATTTTCACATTTCACCTCATAAAAATTTTTTTAAAAGGATTTTCCCAGCTGTTTCAGGATCATATTTTCCTGGAATACCTAAGTATAAATAGTAATCTAATTTATTTTTACTTACTATAGCATTATCAATTCCATGTGGATAAGAAGCAATATCTAAAATAGGTGTATGTAGATTTTCAGCTATTTTACTATCTATAATATTTAGTGGAACTGTATTGATAATTATATCTGCCTCACTAAAATTATTTATCATCTTTTCAGTGTCAGTTGTATAAAAACTATTTTCTCCTAATTCTTTCTTATCACTATCTAAAATTATCCCTACCATAACATCTTTATCATTTAATTTATTATAAAGTTTACGACCTATATGCCCAAAACCTAATATACATATTTTTTGATAATCAAACTTTTTTAAATAATCAATAATTCCTGCAACAGTTATATCATCATTTTTACTTCTTATCTCTTCATCATCTAAAAAACTAACTACATTGCGATTAACTTGTTTTAAATTTCCTATTATGCCAGTATATATAGTAACAGTTTCCTTACTCTCTTTTAATAATTCTAAAAATTTATTATCATTAACCCCTTTCATTGGTAAAATAATAATATCATATTTTTTTATATCTATATTTAAGTCACAAGCCATATCAAGACTATATTTCTTTCCTAGTTCTTTACTTAATGCTTGATATCTAGGATCTTGTCCCCAAAGCAATACATGCATAAAAATCCTCCATTCATCTATATCATATTAACTATTAAACTTTTTGTGACTCTTTTTTCTTATATTCATAAAATATTATCGGGTGATAATATGTGTTCAATACTTGGGTGGAGCAACCAAAAAGAAAAACTTGAGCAAAATAAATTTAAAGATATGCTTAACTTAATGTCCTGCCGTGGAAAGGATCATACTGGATATTATTTTAGTGATCATTTATTATTAGGGCATAAAAGACTAGCGATTATTGATTTAGAAAATGGAAATCAGCCGATGGAGTATGAGGACTATATAATAGTTTATAATGGGGAATTATATAATTCTGATGAGATAAAAAAGGATTTAATTCAAAAAGGTTTTAAATTTAACACGGCAAGTGATACTGAAATTTTGTTAAAAGGATATGTTTACTACAAAGAAAACATATTGAAAAAATTAGAAGGAATATACGCCTTTGGAATATACAATAAAAAAAGTAAAGAAATTTTTTTAGGACGCGACCGTTTCGGAATAAAACCATTATACTACTGTCATAAGAAACAGAATTTTATCTTTTCTTCAATGATTAAACCTATTTTAGAAAGTAAAGTTATTGAGCCTATTTTAACTAAAAAAGAACTTGCTGAAATATTAGCCTTAGGACCTTCAAAAAAAGTTGGTAGTGGTATATTTAAAGATATATATGAGCTTCGTCCAGCTCACTATTTAAAATATAAAAATGGTAAAATTAAAATTAAAAGATATTGGAATTTAAAGAGTAAAAAATGTAATGATAGTTTTGATGAAGCTAAATATAAAGTAAAGAATTTGCTGACTAATTCAATAAAGAACCAGATGGTATCAGATGTTCCTATTGCAACATTATTAAGTGGCGGACTAGATTCCAGTATTATATCAGCTGTAGTAGCTCAAAATATGGATACGCAATTAACAACATATTCTATCGATTATGAGGATAATGATAAATATTTTAAAAAAACTGATTTTACTGTTTCATTAGATGAACATTATATTGACTTAATGAGTAAAACTTATCATACAAATCACCACTACAAAGTAATTACTCAAGAAAATGTTGTAACTTTATTAAAAGAATGTTTAGAAGCAAGAGAATATCCTGGTATGACTGATATAGAATCATCACTCTTATGGTTTTCTAAACAAATATCTAAAGAATATAAAGTTATATTAAGTGGAGAATGTGCTGATGAAATATTTGGGGGATATCCTTGGTTTTATCGAGAGGAATTAAATGATAAAAAATATTTCCCTTGGATTAATAATTTAGAATATCGTCAAAAATTACTTAATAAAAACATCAATATCAATTTAGAAAAAATAATAAGAAAAGAATATAATAAAATGATTAAAGAATTATCTTGGAAAGATAGAAAAGATAAATATAAAAAATTATTTTATGTTAATATGACCCACTTTATGACTACTCTTCTTGATCGTAAAGATAGAATGACAATGGGTGCGACTATTGAAGCAAGAGTACCATTTGCTGATACAAAATTAATCGAATATTTATGGAATATACCATTTTCATATAAATATCATGATAACACTGAAAAATATTTATTAAGAGAAGCTTTTAAAGATATAATTCCAAATGATGTACTATATAGGAAAAAAAATCCATATCCTAAAACTCATCATCCATATTTCTTAAATGAAGTTACAAAATTACTTAAAAAAAGACTTGAAAACAAAAATAGTTATCTATATAAAATATTTAATATTGATGAAATAAATAAATTATTAAGTGACAATACTGATGACTTATTGCCATGGTTTGGACAGTTAATGACAAAACCACAATTAATTGCCTATCTATATCAATTTGATTTGTGGATTGAAGAGTATAATATTAAAATTATTATATAATTAAAAAGTTATATTTTTTATATTTGCATATTAAACTAAATAACTTTAATATATTATATATAAATTCTAGTTATAAAATTATTAAAAAATATCTTATTAAATCTAATAATTTATTCTTTAAAATATTATTAAACTTAATTCTTACAAACAAAATAATTATTTAAATATATTTCATTATAATTTAACATAACTTTACATTCTTTTGCATAAATTAATTTATTTCCTTTCTATTAACGTGTATAATATAAGTGATGTGAAAGAATGTGGTAATTTGCAAATAATAACAGATTCTATTAAAGATTTTTTAGTTGATGCTTTTTCAAAGAAGATAGACGATATATTAATTAGTGATTTATTATTAGTTGAATCTCTTACAATAGATGGTAAAGATTTTGATGGAAAAAGACAAATAATTTCTTTTCAAGATTTAAAACAATTTAAAAATTTAAAATATTTAGAAATTTGTAATACCTTAGTAACTAATAACTCCATCAATATAATTTCTCAAATTGTATGTTTAGAAAATATTATATTTAGAAATTGTACATTTAGTAAAAATGTAGAAAATCTTAATAAATTAACTAATATCAAAAGTATAAAAATTTATAAATGTAAAAAATTTAATATCTCATATATCAATAAAATTATTAATATAAAAAGAATATATTTATCTAATATTTTAATTTCTGATATTAAACAATTTTCTTCATTAAATTTAATTTCTTTAGATGTCAGTAATTGTATAGTTGAAAATTTTGATGGTGTAAATAATTTAAATATTAAGAACCTTGTTATTAGTAAAAGACAATATTTTGATTATAAAAACTATTTTATGAAATGTAATTTTAAAATTATGATTTTATCTGATATTGGTTACTATATAGAAAAATGGTTAAATTAAAAAAGTTCATTTTGAACTTTTTTGTTTTTCTAAAAAAATTTGGTATAATTCATTACATTTATTTTTATCCATATCCTTTTTCTCTTCATATGGATATGGTATTTTTAGTGAAATATATTTTTCTCTTCCCAATCTATGATAGGGCAAAAAATCTACTCTCTCTATATTTTTAATTTTTTTTAAATATTTCACTAATGATTCAATATAATCAATATTATCATTGAAATCAGGAATAATTACTTGCCTTATCCATACTTTTTTATTACTTTTGTTTAATTCAGATATGAAATTTTCTACTAAGTCAATATTTTTTCCTGTTAATATCTTATATTTATTATTATCAGTATGTTTTATATCTAAAATTACTAAATCAACTAATTTTAATATTTCACTATAGTCTCCATTCCCAACTCCTGCAGTATCAATAGCAATATTGATGTTTTCTTTTTTTAAAAGACGAGCTGTCTCAATTAGAAATTCAGGTTGAAGGAGTGGCTCGCCTCCAGAAAAAGTAACTCCACCAGTACTTTTATAATACGGCTTAAATCTTTTTATTTTTTCTACTAATTCTTTTGGAGTAATATTAAAATCTTTTTTTTGCCACATTTCTGGATTATGACAATATTTACATCTTAATGAACAACCATTTAAAAACACAACTGTTCTTATTCCAGGGCCATCTACAAGACCAAGACTTTCTATTGAATTAATGCTACCTTTAATCATATTATATCTTCTCATGGAATGTTCTATTAATAACTTCTTCTTGCTGTTTTCTAGTTAATCTATTAAATCTTACTGCATAACCTGATACTCTAATTGTTAATAATGGATATTTTTCAGGATTATTCATTGCATCTATTAAAGTTTCTCTATTTAAAACATTAACATTGATATGATGAGCATTTTGGATAAAATAGCCATCTAATATATTTACTAAATTTGTTACTCTTTCTTCTTCAGTTTGTCCTAAAGCATCTGGAGTTATTGAAAATGTATTAGATATACCGTCACGGCAACATGATTTATAATCTAATTTAGCAACTGAATTTAATGAGGCTAAGGCTCCATTTTTATCTCTTTGATGCATTGGATTTGCTCCTGGGGCAAAGGCAACTCCTTTTTTTCGCCCATCTGGAGTCGCTCCTGTTTTAGCACCATAAACAACATTAGAAGTTATTGTTAGTACTGACATCGTAGGTTCACTATCGCGGTAAGTTTTATGCTTTTTTAGATAATTAAAGAATGTCTCTAATACTTCTTTTGCTATATCATCAACTCTATCATCATCATTTCCATATTTAGGAAAATCTCCTTCTATTTCAAAATCTATTGCAATATTATTTTCATTTCTTATTGGTTTTACTTTGGCATATTTTATTGCAGAAAGTGAATCAGCAACTACTGATAAACCAGCGACACCGTATGCCATATATCGATGTGTATTAGTATCGTGTAAAGCCATCTGCCCTTTTTCATATGCATATTTATCATGCATGTAATGAATTATATTCATAGTATTAGAATATAGCTCTGCTACTTTTTCAAGAACTTTAAAATAATTTTTCTTTACCTTTTCATAGTCTAATATTATATCATTTATCGGTTCTATTCCATCTAAGACTTTAATATTTTCAACCTCATCAATACCACTATTTAAGGAATATAATAGAGATTTTGCCAAGTTACATCTAGCTCCAAAAAATTGCATATCAACACCTAGTCTCATTGCGGATACACAACAAGCAATAGCATAATCGTTTCCATATATTGGTCTCATTAAGTCATCATTTTCATATTGTATTGCATCAGTTTTTATTGACATTTTAGCACAATAATTTTTAAAGTTTTGTGGCAGTTTATTGCTCCATAAAATTGTTATGTTTGGTTCTGGGGATGGATCTAGATTTGTTAGAGTATGTAATATTCTGTAACTTGTTTTTGTAACCATTGATTTATCCGAATAACATCCTGCTATTGAACAGGTAACCCAAGTAGGATCTCCTGAAAACAGCTCATCATAATCAGGAGTTCTCAAATGTCTTACAAGCCTTAATTTTATAACAAACTGATCAATCAATTCTTGTATTTCTTCTTCTGTAATAATTCCATTTTTTAAATCTCTTTCTATATATATATCAAAGAAAGCATCTACTCTTCCTAATGACATTGCTGCACCATTATTTTCTTTTACTGCTGCAAGATATCCAAAATATGTCCATTGAATAGCTTCTTTAGCATTAGTGGCAGGTTTGCTTATATCAAAACCATATTTTTCAGCCATCAATTTTATTTCATCAAGTGCTCTAATTTGCATTGAGACTTCTTCTCTTTGTCTTATTAATTGATCTGTCATATCTCCAACTAAATTATCTAAATCAATTTGCTTTTGCTCTTTTAAAAAATCAATTCCATAAAGTGCTACTCTTCTATAATCACCAATTATTCTACCTCTTCCATAAGCATCTGGTAAACCTGTTAAAAGACCTACATGACGAGCAATTTTTATGTCTTTAGTATAGGCATCAAAAACCCCATCATTATGTGTTTTTCTAAATTCTTTAAGATATTTATCCACAGTTTTATTTAGTGTATAATTATAAGCTTTCAGTTCATCATATACCATTCTTATACCACCATACGGATTTACTATTCTTTTTAGTGGTTTATCTGTTTGTAAACCTACTATTACTTCATTTTCTCTATCAATATATCCTGCATCAAATGCATTTATACCAGCCATATGATCAACGTCTATATCTAAAACATGGACTTTTAATTCCTTTTTTAATAAATCTGAGCATATATCCCATATTTTTTTTGTTTTACTACTTATATTTTTTAAAAAATCTTCATTACCTTTATATTCTATATAATTTTTTTCAATAAAATCTTTGACATTTATTTCAGTATTCCATCTTCCTTCAACAAAATTGTTCCAAGCTTTATTCATACTATCACTCCTTATCTTATACAGTTTATATAATATTTTATATTTTCTAAAAAATCTGTTGTTTTTGCAACAAATTAACAAAGCAGTAATACTATATTATTGTACATCAACAAATTAATTTATATACCTTACAAAATTTTACAGTAATAAGAAATAATTTATTGAATGTACTTTAGTTGTATGATATTCTAATTTTATAATATAGAAAGGTGAATTATGGATAAAAATAAAATTATTAATGATAATATAAATGATTTAAATATTGGATATGATCTAGCATCCATTATCAATAATACTAATTTGAAAAAATATACAATTGATAGATTAAAAAGTATTAATAATAATATCAACTTATATCAACATTCTAATATTTTATTACTCGTTAATTCCTATGTAATAGATTTAGTCCTTTTTATTAATATAAGTAATATTTCTAAAAGTATAGAGGAAAAAGATTACTTTAAAGGTAGATTAGTTGATTTAATGAATATTTTTCCAGAATTAAAAAAAAGAAAAGATTTAATTGAATTAATATAGTAAAAAATTATCTTTTTTTATTAACTTTATGAATTTTTTTAGTTGATTTAATATGATTACCTATCACTTCTGATATATCAGTTATAGTAATAAATACCGAATCGTCTATTTCTTCTGCAATTCTTCTTAATTCTGGTACCTCTATTCTAGTCATAACACAATATAGAACTTCTTTATTTCCTGATATTAGACCTTCGCCCTCTATTTTAGTAGTTGTTCTTCCAAGGCGTTTATATATTTCTTTAGATATATTATTACCATGTTCTGTAATTATTAAGGCAGCTTTAGCTTGTTCTAAACCTTCTGAGACGAAATCTATTACTTTAAATGTTATAAAATATGTAAGTAACGAATATAAAGCTCTATCTATTCCAAAAATAATACCTGCTACAGAGTAAATTAATAAGTTTATTAAAAGAATTATTTGTCCTACAGATATTGGAAATTGCTTACTTATTACAATCGCAATAGACTCAGTACCATCTAAACAACCGCCAAAGCGAATTACTAAACCAGTTCCTACGCCTAATAAAATTCCTCCATAAACAGTTGCAAGTAACATTTGATTAGTTATAGGAGTTATATTATTAAACATATGAAGACTTACTGAATATATTATCATGCTGTATACTGCTTTTATTAAAAAATTTTTTCCCATATTTTTATATCCCACATATATAAATGGTATATTTAATAATATTATAAGAAAACTAATTGGAAAAATTGATATCTTTGACAAAATAATTGATATACCTGTAATACCACCATCTAAAATTGTATTGGGTATTAAAAAGCACTCAAGAGCAAAGCTTGCTGTTAATACACCTATTGTTATCATTAAAAAGGATATTATCATTCTTATATTTCTATTTTTAACCTTATTCATAAAATCACCTTGTTATTATTTTACTAAAATATTATAACACAATATAAAAATAATTGTATACATTATTGCCTAAATTGTATTATACTATTATTAGTTAAGAAATTAATGCCGGCTTAGCTTAATTGGTAGAGCAACGCACTCGTAACGCGTAGGTTGTAGGTTCAAGTCCTATAGTCGGCACCAGATTGATAGGAAACTCGGACTTTTCGAGTAACAATATAAAACGACTTGTCAAAAAGTCGTTTTTATGTTATTATGAATATGTCAAGGAAACTTGCATAAAATAAAAAAGGGAACATTCAGTTTTTGCGAGTTGAATGCCTACCCAATTAATATTGTTTAGACATTTAATTCAATGAAGAATTAAGTGTCATTTTTTTATTACTACTATCATAACGATAAGGAGAAATAAAATGATAGCAATGAGCTTTAGAACTTTTATAACAAAAGTCTTAGTTTTCATCTTTATCAAATCTCCTCTCTATAAGAGATTTGGTAGACACTCAACAACTAATATTCCCTATGAAAATTATATCAAACGATTGTTCTTTATACAATAGAATTTGATACTAAATTTATGACAATTTAGAAAACACACTTGCATATTGTCAAAAACAATAAGAAGGTGATGATATTGAAGATATTAAGAAATAATATAAGTGATAGTGAATTTTATAATTATTATTTGATAGATAGCAATAAAAAGTTAGGAATAATATATTGTGATAACGGAGATTTATATTTTTCTTCTTTTGATAAAAATCAAGAAAACGATTTTTTTATAACAAAAGAAAATATGTTTATTTATAATTTATTTGATACATTATATAAATCATTTAAGAATGGAGATGTATTTCAAGTAAGTGATTATGATTTGTCACAATGTAGTGAAATTAATGAAAAAAGAAGATTATATACACGAATTTTTGAAGCAAATCAAGACTTAAAAAATAGTGAATTATATAAAAAAGTTTTTAATAATGAAAAAATTATTTGGATTAGTGATGATAGTGTCTCATTTGACTATAAAAATGCTGATTCTATGACAATTAGCAATGAAGGAGAATATTATAAATTAAAATTTACTTATTATGAAGATTTATATCCTCATTTAAGAAGTATTAGAATACGAAATGCTCGTAGTAGATATAAACCTTTCAATGCTCTTATGATGGATTTTTTCAACAACTTACAAAAATACGATCCAAACTATCATCAAATACATATAGAAGAATATTTATACAAACAAGAAAAACAAAAAAGATTAATAAAATAAAGTTGTCATACTCCTTCCTCAATGTCATCAGTTTAAGGAACTACATAAGAAATTGTGTAGTTTTAATTTTCATAAATTTAGATTTCAACTAATTTGTTCCATAACAAAACTCATCAACAATTATTGATGTTTAAAACATTCATATTTTTATTTAAATACTACTTAACTTATTATAACTATTCTTGTTATAAGGACTAAATCTTACCTTATATTTTCTATCTTTTCTAATGGGTATTTTATATTTACATATTTTTTCTATCAATTTATCATACATTTTTAATCTATTATTTTCATCTTTTTCTAACATTATTTTTATCATCTCATTTTTAAATAATCCAACTGCTATATTTTCATTTATTGTCATTTCATGCTTGTATTTTTTCTTTTCTATTTTTTCTTCTGCCTCCTTTATCATAGATTGAATCATATTATATACTAATACGCTTGAGAAAAAATCTTGTTCTATTATTATCTTAAAACTGCTAGTAAATTTTTCAGTTTTCAACTTCCATTTTAAACTATAATATAATGTTTCTATTCCCCATCTTTTATTATATAATTCTACAATATCTTCATATGTAAATTCATCAGTACTTAAATTTGTTATTAATTGTTCTATTTCTCCAGTATCTAATACATTAGTTACAACTCTTAATTTTGATGATTTTATTTTTTTGGCATAAAGTCTTATTTCTTCACTTTGATAATGTCTTCTCTTTAATCTGTTATTATGATATTCTAATTCAATGTATTCGTCTTTTGTTTTTATTTTTTCTCTTTCTTTTTTATATGATGTACTATCTAATCTGATTAAAAATTTTATATTATTTTTTAAACAATAAAGCATTAACTCTATTGATATATAACCTCTATCCATTATGTAAATGGAATTATAATTTGAAGTTATTTCTTGATCGTGTTTTATATGCTCTAATGCACTTTTATTTTCACTTGTTCTATATGGTAAAATAAATCCTTCAATTATATATTTATTTAATACATCATAACTTGTTGATATAGTTGCTCTTGCTATAGTATCTTCTTTATCTTTGACTTTTGTTCCAACATTCCCATATACTTCTTTTGTTTCTTTCGTGTTTGGTATTTCAAAATCACTTCCATCTATTGCTTTTAATAAATACCCTTTATATAATTTAACTTCATCTTTATGTTCTTGATAAAACAACTTTAAATAATCATTGTTTAACGATATAAAAACATCAGGATTTAATTTTAATCTTTGATCTAACAATGACTGATTCGATATATTTTCATCTTCATTTATATCATTATAAAAATTATTAATTTCCATATTTGTACTTAGCCCTTTCTTATTTAATATATATTTCATTAGTTTTTGAAATCCCATTTTTCTTTCTCTTGTAAAACTATTTGTTGTTAACCTTCCTATATTTTTTAATTCTTCTGAATTTATTTTAGTTCTAATTAATTCAATTCCTTCTTTATTAAATTTTACCACTAATTTAACTCCTTTTATTCTATATATTCATTTTATCATTTACACATAATAAAAACTACACATTTTCTTATGTAGTTCCTTAAACTGATGACATTGCTTCTTCCTTTAGAGCACCATTGACGAATCTATTCGAATTTTTTTGAATATTGATATAAAAAGATAACCCCTTAGGTTATTTTGATGTATATGTCAAAATACCTAGCGAGAATGCATTATTTAAGTACACTAATTTTATTATTTTTGTTTAATATTGTTACTTTCAGTGGATAGATAAGCAAAAAATCAATTAAGAACTATTACATAACTTTCTTGCAAAAGTATGTAACCAACTATGACACTTTCAAAACTTCGTTTTGTAAAGATATCAGGGTGTTCCTAACTAAAAGCTTAAAAATTATCTAATATTGTTATATGTACAAGATAATTTATCTTAGGCAATGCTTGTTGAAAATATCTAATTTTTATGATAATATACTTCTAATAAATTAAATATAGAAGGAGTATAGAATGAATACTTTTATAAATTATGCTCATAGAGGTGCATCGGCATATGCACCAGAAAATACAATGTCAGCATTTAAAAAGGCATTTGAAATAGGAGCAAATGGAATAGAGTTAGACTTACAAAAGACTAAAGACAATAAAATAGTTATATTCCATGACGAAAGAATAGATAAAAAATCAAATGGCACAGGAAAAATAGCTGATTATACTTATAAAGAATTATTAAAATTAGATTTTGGTAGTTGGTTTAGTACAAAATACAAAGATGAAAAGATAGTTCTATTTGAAGATTTTATGAAAGAAGTACAAAACAGGAATTTAGTGTTAGCTATAGAATTAAAAGATGAAAATATAGAAAAACAAACACTAGAAATTATAAAAAAATATTATGATAGTCATAATGTATATATCACTTCTTTTATTTATAATAATTTATTAAAAATCAGAAAATTAGATAATTTTATAAAAATAGGTTGGCTTATCGAAGAAGATATAAATGAAAATAATATAAAAGAATTAATTAATATTAGTGGAAATCAAATATGTCCACCAGCTAAGTTAGTTTCAGAATCAGGAATTAAACTAGCAAGAGATAATAAGCTTAGTGTAAGATTATAGGGAATTCCAAACATTAAAATTATGGAAAAGGTATATTATTTGGATACAGATGGAATGACCGTAAATTTTCCAGATAAATTAAAAGAGTTAATTGAAAGGAAGTAAAGATGAAATTATATGTACTTAGACATGGTCAAACAAATTGGAATAAAACAAGCAAGCAAAGCAAGTAAAAATGTAAAAAACTTGATATTGATCTTATAATATGTTCACCTATAAAAAGAACTAAACACACTATGGAATTAGTAAATGTGAATAAAATTCCAGTAATATATGATGATAGATTAATGGAAAGATAAGGTGGAAAATTAACAAGAACTATATTAGATAATTACTATTTTACAGAATATTATAATTATTATTCAACTAAGCCAATAGAAGAACTTGAAACATTACCACAACTTTTTAATAGGGTGCATTATTTTTAGATGAAATTAAGTTTAAATATAGTGACAAAAATATATTGTTAGTCACTCATTATGCTGTTGCAAGAACTATACAATTTTATTTTCAAGAAATGCCAAATGACGGAATACTTCTAAAAATAAGCGGACAAAGAAATTGCGAAATAAAAGAATAGCAAATGTAAGGAGGAATATATTAAATTAACATTAATTTAATTTTGATACTGTTAAACCTATAATTTCATATTTACTAAAGCTATCTATAAATCCAAATTTTTATAAAGTTTATTTAATTAATTATTACTGGATTAAATATTTTGTCAAAACAAAATATATGACATTCTAATATTTATCAATATCAGATTTTGTGATATGATATACTTTAGAAAAGAGGAGTTTTTTATGATAACAATATGTACCAGTGATTCAATTAATTTGGCAGATATTGAAAACTTAAGAAAATGGATCGAATTTATGCCCTCTTGTTTTACTTCTAATTTAAATAATGCAAAGTTTAAAGATAGATTAATTGAAGATAGATTTATTTTATACAATATAAAAAATCTATATTCATTTATTCAAGAAACAACTGGAAATAAACCTGATATCGAAAATAGAAATTTTAGTATTGGTCAAACTACTATAGAACAATATGATAGATTAAATAGAATTAAAAATAATATTCCTAATTTTGATATACAAAAATATGCGAAATTAAAATTAACTCAAGAGGAACAAGAGATTTGTCACACTTTTATAAAAAAATGTTTTTTAGAAAACTCAGATGAAATTATGAGTGAAATTGAAGGAATTTCTAATTTCTACTTAAGATCTTATGCAAAATATCTTTTAATTCATCTACCAGAATCGAATTATAGATTTTCAACTAATAATATAGGCAAACAAGTTAGTAGTGCAAATAAAAGATTAGTAAAAGACTTTAAAAGAATTAGAAGGAAAGAAGCTGAAGCTTGGGCACATGCTAGAGATAAAAGACATTATTAAATAAATTAAAAATTTAATTTACAAAAAAATATATGCTATAATTCATGTGGTGATAATTATGAATTTATATGGATTTACTATAGTACCTTTTTGCTAATAGAAGCATGAGTTTACTTATTCCTTAAACCTGTCCGACAATAAAAAATTTAGGATCTATTATTCGGTGCATAAATTATTTTTTACGGCAATACTTTTTTACATATGCAGTATCTATAAAAAATTATACATATTATCAATTATCATTTTTTAAAGTTGTATATTACTACGTAATTTGCACCATATTAATACAAAACTCGATCTTTTATGGTTTGAGTTTTAAAATGTTCAAACTTAGGCTATAATTTTAATTGATATATTTGGCTATTTATAAAACAAATTCTAAAAGATATTCATTTTGATATTGTTATATCTTCACTTTTACTAAAAGCAACTCATACAGAATATATTCTAACAAATTAGGATAATCAAATAACTACTGATGAAAGATTAAGGTAAGGAAGTTGCGAAACTTTAAGCGGATAATCACTTGAAGTTACTAATAGAGAAGAATATTGGAATTATTATAGTAATGTTAATTATGGAATTAATGAAAATATACATTTTTTTTAAAAGAGTGTTGATTTTTTTAATGAGTTAAAATATAAAAAATATGATAACGTTTTAATTATAGATCATAGTGGTGTATAATTTTTAGTGCATATTTTGAAGGAATTAAAGATGGTAAGTTCTTAAATAGAGGACTAAAAAACTGTGAAGTAAGGTTTACAAACTATAATGTTCTCAAAAATAGTTGATCTGCTTATTTTCAATGTTATAAAGTTAAAGAGAAATTAAATAGATAATTTTTAAATTATAAATTAAGATAATCGTTTATAAGCCAACTTTTTGGCTTTCAAATATTTTTTTGTTTGCTTTTCAAAAAGTTCAGTATTATTTTCAAAATATTTTTGTATATTATAATGAAGATTCATATTTTTCAATAATTCAGCTACTTTATACATATTCATATCATTTTTATTAGCTAGCTGGAAAGTCATTTCATAATATATAATCTGCATAAGAGTAGTCCAAATAGCCGGTCATACCATGCTTTCCTTTGCCATCGTATATAAAATAGTCCTCAATTGGTTCATTAAATTTTACATTATCATCTTTATTCAATCTTTTCTCAATAAAATCGGAATATAATTCTGATTCTATTTTATATAAATAATAACTTTTAAAGTCTTCTTCTGAAATAATAAGTTCTGGAAGTGGCATATACCAATTATATAATTTATCATTTCTCATTGTTTTTACATCGCTATAAAATCCGAACCCAGTTTCCTTTATAATCTCATTAGGGATTACAAATTGCCCAATTACTGGATAGAATATTCCGTTCTTTTTTCGAAAATAATTGGCATGATCTGCATAAATGAAAAAATGTTTATAGGAGATTCCTAGCTCATAATGAAATGTATTATCCCCTTTAATTAATGCAGTTTGATAATCTTTATTATTAATCATTGAAATCATTTCATTACTAGTTAAACATCTATATACAATCATAAAAACACCTCATTAACATTTTGTTATAATATTTTATAGTAAATCATTATTTATATCAACAATTATTTTATTTTAACAAAATGGTTAACCACTTATAAATTTTTACAAATAATCAAAATAACCTAAGATACTATCCTTTTATATTAAGCTCGAAATAGTTTAAATAGAAATGTTACTGATGTCCTTACTAATAAGTATTACAATATTCTATTTAATTTTTTTAAATAAGCTTTTAGCATTTTCCCTAGTAATTTGTTCAATTTCATCATAATCTCTTTGCTTTATTTCAGCAAGTTTGTTAATTATATATTTTATATTTGCTGTTTCATTAATTTTTTCCCTTAATGGTTCTGGCGATATATATGGACTATCTGTTTCCACTAAAAATAAATCATCGGGAACTATATTAGCAACTTCAATAGATTTTTTGGCGTTTTTATAAGTTATTCTACCAGCAAAAGATATATAAAAATCATTTTTTACCAAGTATTTTAAATCTTCTAAATCAGGCTGAAAACAGTGGAATACACAGCCGTATTTTGGTTTTACATATTTTTCAAATATATCAATCACTAGTTTATTAGAATTATTAGAATGTATAATTACAGGCAAATGAACTTCATTTGCTATTATAATTTGTTCTATTAAATATTTTTTTTGAACTTCAAAATTGCTTTTAGTACTGTCTAATCCTATTTCGCCAATAGCAATAACTTTTGGGTTAATAGCTAAATTATATAAATCACTCAAATTTTGAGATTCAATATATAAGGGATGTATCCCAACAGATGAAAAAAATTTATGATTTGCTTTTGATATGGTTATAGATTCTTCTGAAGATTTTAAATCTAATCCAACATTAATAACACTTTCAATCAGATAATTATTATTTATAGCAGATATATATTTTTCTTTATTTTCTAATAATAAACTATTAATATGCATATGAGAATCAATAGCCATATTATCACCTACTTTCTAATCCATATATTATTAAAAATCTGCAATTATGTTTTTCGATTAATAAGAATAAATCCTATTTCATCTAAAAATAAACTAATGCTAATTGATAGTAAATATAGTTTCTTAAATTAATTACATGAGGAAAAAGTCCGATAACTTTAATACTTTAAAAATATAATTTTTAACAATTTTAGATATCGCTACTATACCACTTTTTGAAGTTGGGATCTAGTGATAACCTTTTAGCTCTACTTACTTTCCTTTCATCATTTACTTTAACGTTTCTTATATTTTCTAATGAATATTTAAAAAATTTTATAGCTGTTGTATCATCAATGCTAGGATAGGCATTTTTAATTTTTGTATATATTGCTTGTGCTAAATCTATATCACATAAAATTCCAGTTTGAATTCCACCAAAATTACTACTAAGATAATTCTCCTTTAAGTAATCATACATTATTTTCTGTGTGCCACCTAGCCAGTCACGTGCTCCATTTAAAACACTATTATCTAGACCACACTTTATACATCCGCAACTTTCATATGTATGATTGCCATATTCATCATGATCAATCTTAGAATATACCAAAATATGATTACAAGCTGCATATTCTTCCTTTTTCATATTTTTGTATAAACTAAGTTGATCATTATATAAGCTTTTATTTTGTCTTTTTAACTCACAATATCTTTTTATTATTTTATTTTCTTCAAGTTTTTTCATTTCTGCAATTATTTTTTTTCTTTCATCTATTATTTTGTCATATTCTTCTTTCAAATTTCCCATAAGAAACCTCCAAACTTTGAATATATTATATCATAAAATTAATCAAATTTTTATGAACTATTCAGAAAAAATAGTAAATTTTTTAATTATTGATAAAGACTTAAATTTATGATAATCTTTATTAAGATGGGAGGGTAACTAAAATAAAAATATTTTAAATATTATAAAGACTAAATTTATTGCTTTTTTGAACAAATCAATATAAGAATACTTGTTTTATTAATGTAATTAATTCTATTTGTAATTGTTAACATTGTATTTTATAAAATGCATATTAACCAAGCAAAAACGTTTTTTTGAAGGAATTATTGATTTGGGCTAATTCAGTAGACGTCATAAAATTAAGGCGAAGGAGGATCTACAATAATTTATATGAAAGAAAAAAAGGATATCGAATTAATAATATTATCTATAATAGTTATTTTTTTCGTACTAATTGGACTATATGCATTAAGTTCTAATATAACTATGAAAAGAGCTATAGGAGAAATTACATATTGTGAAAGAGTATATGACACGTATAGAGATATTAAATACTGGAATGCAAGTGCAAAATTTTCTGTAGATGGAAATGAATATTCTGGATATGTAAATGTTACTAGTCATAAGTATATTGGGCAAAAAATAATAATTTTGTATAACCCAAAGGATCCAAATGATTTTATCAGCCAGTCTTCAACATATTCTGGAATTACTATGATAATTTTCGGATTTATATTTTTAATACCAATAATATTAAAATTAAAAGATAAACAAAAAATAAAGTCTGAAAATATTTAATTTATCGCATTCAATTCAAAATTTTAGTAATTAAAGATATTGTAAGCTTAAAAGCGAATGAAAAAACTCATTCGCTTTTAACAACTTTTATATATAAATCAATTTGCTAAAAATAATTCTTTCTGATTGATTAATAAGATTATTGGCTTTTTAGATGGTAATATAACTAATGATGAATAGCGGTATAAACAAATTGTAGTATATCTATATAATATATGCGCTAATTCGGATTATTGAAATCTTGGAATATGAACTGCATTATTAAATACTCGACATATTATAATGAAACTATAAATTAATACAAAAGGTTGTTATGCTTCTTCGTCAATGTCATAAGTTTAAGGAACCACATAAGAAATTGTGTAGCTTTTAGAAGTACAACAACTTCTTAATAATGAGTTCTTAATTCATAAATAATAATTTTTTCTTTTTTAATACCTACTTCTTTATTAAAAAGTGCAAACTCAACAATTACATCTTTTAAATTATGAGATACTATATAACTATAAATAAAATTAAAATGAGGTATTTTGTTTAACAAAGCATTATTAAAGATATCTGTTTTAATATTAAATTCTGGGTGCTTTAAGGAATCTCTAACTGATGCTTGCGAATCTGTAGTTAATATCGCATAAACTTGATTGTTGCTTAAAAATTCTATTTCACCAACTAATAATTGACTATCTACATAATTTATAGAGCTTACATTTATAGTAAATAAATTATAATCTTTTATTTCTTCTAAAACTTTATTAAAATCAACTTTTAATTTATATATTCCACTAGCTTGGGATCTATCTCTAATAGCATAATATTGAGCAGGATATTGTTTTAAAAAATTTTTAACTTTAGTTTTCTCACCGCTTTTAAATAATTGTTCTGGAAATTTATTCAATCCCAAATCATTAATTACTTTAATACTTTGCAATTTATTTTCAATTTTCATGAATATTTTTCTCCTATATTAGATATATCAATATGTAATAAATGACATACATATCAGTTTAACATATAAAAATTATATCATAACTTCAAACATTTTAAAACTCGAACTATAAAATTCCGAGTTTACTATATGATTAATTTATGATAATGTCTTAAGTGTTAACTTTTAAAAATGTCTCAAATGTAATATATAATAAGTCACT
>CANQWY010000003.1 GCA_947627675.1 uncultured Bacilli bacterium | reverse complement strand
CTTGTCCCTGTTTTTATTGTTATTTCCTTTTTAGTCTCTATACTCTTACTATATTTGGCGTAAGTAACCCCCCCCCCATTAGAACTATTGTTAGTATTAGGGGTATTACTAACAATATATCTTTTCTTTTTTCCATTTTCTTTCTCCTTCTATTTTATACTTAAATTCTACATCATCTATTTTTTATTTTCAAGTACTTTATTTTTATACCATTGTCTCTAAAAAGAAAAAAGCTAATTACTACCATTATTTAGCTTTTTATGAAATATCAAGTATCAGTAAACTTAGGATTTAAATCAATGATAATTTCAAGATTCCCATTAATTTCAGTATTTTCTGAAATACTTTGATTAGTGACATACCCTATACCATTTAATTTAACATTTAATCCTAACATCGAAAGAAGAATACTAGCATCTTTACTAGAATATCCTATAACATTAGGGACAGTATAACTACTACTATTTGTAATTAGAAATACTTTATCTTTGTTCGTAATAGTACTATCTCTATCTGGATATTGCTTTATTACCTTGTTACCATTACCAATAATAACAACATTATTTATGTTATTATTAGTTAAAGTACTTTTAGCATAATCAATACTTTTATTTACAAAAGAACCCATAGTATAATTAGTAACAACATCTGTAACTTCAGTACTATTAACACTTTCACCATAGTACTTTGCTATATTACTAACAACTTCCTTAACAGCAACTGAAATAGGTTTTTGACTTCCGCCTGCCGGTCTTTGAACTGAGGCATATATAATTATTTCAGGATCATCTTTTGGATAAATACCAGAAAAAGATGAAATTATATCTTCCTTCCCAGATAAATATCCATTACCATTAACATCTGCAATTTGAGCTGTTCCAGTTTTACCAATAAGTTGACCGCTTTCTATTCTATATCCACTTCCAGTATTACCTATTCCATTTACAGTATCACTCATAAGCTGAAGCATTTTATTTACAGTTTCAGTTGATGCTACTCTTTCTCCAGTTTTTCTTTTTCCTTTGTATATAACTTCTTTGGTAGAAGAATCAACTATTTTAGATACAATATACGGTTTTAATATTACTCCATCATTAGTAAGAGGCGATAAAGCTTGGACATTTTGCATTGGAGTCGTAGTAATACCTTGTCCAAAACCAGCATTATAAATCTCAGTCTCATATTTAAAATTTATTTTACCAGTCTCTTCGTTTGGTAAGGAAACTCCTGTTTTTTTACCAAATCCTAACTTTCTGAAGCAATTTCTTAACATAGCACTATTCATATGTCTATTTATAAGGTTAATAACCCCAACATTACTAGACAAGGCATAACCTCTATCAAATGAAATAACTCCCCAACCATTACGATTCCAATCACCTATTTCAGTACCATCTTCAGTCCTATACACACCTGAGGTATATGTCTCTGCACCATCATAAACGTTATTTTCCATAGCACACATGTAAGTAAAGGTCTTCATAGTAGAACCAGGTTCATAAGGTAGTGAAATCGTGTAATCAAGATAACTACTAATATTCTCTCTGGTATTCGGATCAAAATTAGGATTAGAACTCATTCCTATAATTTTTCCTGTCTTAGCATCCATAACAACCATAGTAAACCATTCATAGCCATAATTGTTTTTAGCATTTGTAAGCGCCTGCTCAATAAAAAATTGTACATTACTATCAATTGTTAAATATATGTCTTTTCCTTGCGTTGCTTCTTTTTTGTATTCCTTAGTACCTGCTATTTTATATCCCTTTAAATCCTTCTGATATGTAATATATCCATCTTCACCCTTTAAAATATTATCATAATAAAGTTCTAAACCCATTTTTCCAGTTATTGTCTCATTCTCATTTGTAGCTAGTGCATATCCCAAAGTATATGACATAAAATTTCCTTTAGGATAATATCTTTTATAACTCTCAACAAAATCTATGCCTGGTAAATTAAGTTCTTCTATTTTTAATTTTTCTAATTCTGAAAGATTTTTACCTTTACTACCAAATTCTGTTTGATAGACACCAGTTTTATTAAGATATTTAAGTATTTCTTCATAATCCGCCCCAATTATTGGAGCAATTAATGAAGCTGTCTTTTCTTTATCAACTACATGCTGAGGCTTATTTTTATTAGTAGTACGACTAGGGCTTAAGTAAGCAATTAGTTTATATGATGTAACATTTTGGGCTAAAATATCACCATTAGCACTATAAATAGTACCCCTTTTAGCCTTAATTACTTCAGTTTTAGTGGTTCTTTTACTAGCTAGTTTTTTTAAATTTGTATCATCAACTTCAGAAGACACCGCTAATTGAACAACTCTCAATATTATAGCCAAAAATAAAAAAAGAGAAATAACAACAACAAGTCTACTATACCTAACATTATTTTTTCTCTTTTTCTTTCGCATTTTCTTCACCTTACTTATCTTGAACTACCTTTATATTAGCATTATTATAACTCAATCCAGCTTCTTGTGCAACTTCTTGAATTTTAGTAAGAGATGCTAATTCATCAATTGTCATCGCTAAACTATCATTATTCTTCTGTTGCTCTTCAATCATTTGTTTTTTCTGTTCAACTTCAAAGTTTATTTGAGAAAGCGTAGCCTTTGAAAATACAATTGAAACAGGAGATGCCAAGGCTAATACAATTGCAATAGTATAAAGTAATTTCTCAAACTTAGTTATTTTAACCACTTTTTTCATTTTCTTTTTTCTGCCCATAAATCATTCCTCCTATTTTATTCTTTCAATTATTCTTAATTTAGCACTTCTACTTCTAGGATTTTCCTCTTCTTCCTTTTTACTTGGTAATATTGCTTTATTATAAACTAATTTATAATCTGGTAAATAACTACTTGGTATATTAGGAAGCCCTTTTACTTTTTCATCTATTTCTGTTATTTTTTTAAAGTAATTTTTAACTATTCTATCTTCTAATGAGTGGAAGGTAATAACTTCAATTCTGCCTCCTACTTTTAATAGTTTGGTTGCACTAATAAGTGCTTCTTTTATAACATTAAGTTCATCATTTACTTCTATTCTAATCGCTTGAAATATTTGCCTAGCTGGGTGTTTTTTTCTTCTTGCAGACTCAGGAACACTATTTTTTATAATATCTGCTAGTTCTAAAGTTGTTTCTATATTTTTATCTTGTCTATATTTTACTATATTTCTAGCAATACTTTTACTATATTTATCCTCGCCATATTCTAAAAAAATTCTTATTAATTCTTTTTCACTATAATTATTAACAATATAATGGGCATCTAATTTGTTTGATCTATCCATTCTCATATCAAGTCTAGCATCTTGATGATATGAAAAGCCCCTTTCTTTATTATCTAGTTGAGGGCTAGATACTCCAAGATCAAAAATTATCCCATCAACAAGTGTTACATTCAACCTTTCAAGTTCTTTTTTTATATTTACAAAGTTACTTTTAATAATAGTGAAGTTAGTACCAAACTTTTTTAAATATTTGGTACTATACTCTATCGCTTCACTATCTTGATCAAAGGCGAATAAAAACCCCTTTTTTATTCTCTTTAAGATGCCGCTACTATGTCCACCATAGCCTAAAGTTGCATCAACAATAACACTATTCTCTTTTAAATTTAAGTTTTCAATAACCTCATCTTTCAAAACACTAATATGCATAATTTCACCTACTTAATTTAAAAAATTATCTGAAAACAACTCATCTGCTATATCTGACATACTATCAAATGTAGAATTATAAAATAAACTCCATGAATCATCAGACCATATTTCTACTCTATCTCCCGTACCAATTATAGTACATTCTTTTTTTATCTCAGCATAATTTATAAGATGTGGTGCTAAATTAATCCTTCCTTGTTTATCAAATTCTACTAAAGTAGCTCCTGATAGAAAAAAACGGGAAAATTCTCTAACTTGTTTTTTAGTAAAGGGCATATTTTTAAGTCTCTCAACTATTTTATTAAATTCATCTTCTTTATATAGAAATAAGCATTTATCAAGTCCTCTAGTCAAAACTACTTTTTCGCCAAGCTCATTTCTAAACTTAGAAGGAATAATTAATCTTTTTTTATCATCAATATTATGATGATATTCGCCCATTAACATAAATAATCCCCCACTTTTCACCACTATCTTCCACTACTTTAAATATATATTACTACAGTTATTAATTTAAGTAAACTTTTTTTTAATTTATTATGTAAACTTTACAGAAAATATTATTTTCATTTTAATATTGAAAAATAAAAAAATGTTAAACTATCTAATTAATAATTTAACATTTATTAAGTTATCATTATTATAAATTTTTATTTTCTATTTCTGCTTTTAATAAAGTAATAAATTCATCTTTAGTAACTGTGATTTGTTCAGAAGTTGCATATCTTCTATAAGTAATCAAATCATTTTCTTTTTCAGTATCCCCTAATACTATTGAAAAAGGAATTTTTCTAGTCTGAGCTTCTCTCATTTTATAGCCAACTTTTTCATTTCTAGAATCTAATTCTACTCTTATTCCGTTGTTTTTTAAGTAATTTAAAACTTCTTTTGCATATTCTTCATGATTTATAGTAGAAACAGGAATTAATATTACTTGTACTGGAGCAAGCCATAACGGTAAATTACCTTTAGTTTCTTCTAAGAGAAAAGCGATAAATCTATCAAGTGAACCCAATATTGCTCTATGAATAACAACAGGTCGTACTTTGTTTCCAGCTTCATCTACATAAGTAAGATCAAATCTTTCTGGCAATTGATAATCAAGTTGAACTGTTGATAATGTTACGTCATGACCTATTGCACTTTTTACTTGAACATCAAGCTTAGGTCCATAAAAAGCGGCTTCTCCTTCTGCCTCATAATAATCGGCATCTACTTCTTCTAATACTTCTCTTAATGCTTTTTCACTCTTATCCCATAATTCATCATTGCCAAAATATTTTTCAAGATTATTTTTGTCTCTTAAACTAAGTCTAAATTTATAATCTTTAAATCCAAAATCTTTATAAACATCTAAAATTAAATTTATAACTGCCATAAATTCTTCTTTTATTTGATCATTTCTACAAAATATATGAGAATCGTTTTGAGTAAACGCCCTAGTTCTTTCAATTCCACAAACAGCTCCACTTGCTTCATATCTAAAATCATTAGCAACCTCAGCGATTCTAATAGGTAAATCTCGATATGAGTGAAGAGAATTTTTAAACATCATCATATGATGTGGGCAATTCATTGGTCTTAAAACATATGATTCTCCGTCAAGTTCCATTGCAGGGAACATATCATCTTGATAATGGTCCCAATGACCTGATGTTTTATAAAGTTCAACATTACCAAGAGATGGTGTTGAAACATGTTGATAGCCTAAATCAATTTCTTTATCAGTTATATAATCTATTAATTTTCTTCTTACTACAAAACCATTAGGCAACCACATTGGTAATCCTTTTCCAACTAGATCGCTAAACATAAATATGCCTAAATCTTTTCCAAGCTTACGATGATCTCTTTTTTTGCATTCTTCCAAAAACTCTAGATGTTTATTTAAATCTTCTTCATTTTCAAAACAAATACCATAAATTCTTTGAAGCATTTTATTCTTGGAATCCCCTTTCCAATAAGCTCCACTAACTTTTAATAACTTAAAATATTTTAAAACTTTTACAGTATCAACATGTGGTCCACGACAAAGATCAGTAAAATCTCCTTGAGTATAACAACTAATTATAGTATTTTCCTCATTCATCCTACTTATTAAATCTATTTTATATGGGTCATCTTTAAATTTTTCTAAAGCTTCTTCTTTAGTTAATTCTTCTCGAATAATCCTTTTACCATCTTTACTTATTTTTTTCATTTCTTTTTCTATTTTAGGTAAATCATCATCAGTTAAAGTTATATCTCCTAAATCAATATCATAGTAAAATCCTTCTTCAATAACTGGTCCAACCCAAAACTTAGCATTTGGATATAAATGCTTTACAGCTTGAGCTAATAAATGTGCACAAGAATGGTTTATTATACTTAATCTTTCATCTTCTTTAATATTTATCATTTTCTTATCTCCTTTTTATTTTTTTCTTAATTTTATTTCTACTTTTTAATTTATTATCCTTATAACCCTCTTCAGGTGTTTTTATCTTAGAAGTTTTATATTCAAAAAAATCAATAACTTTTTTACTAGAAGTTTCTATCTCTAAATCATTACCTTCAGTTTGATATAGAATTTTAATATTTTGATCTAAATCCAAATCATCTAGATAGGAATCAAAAATTATTCTATACTTTTCTTTTGCTATACTATTTACAGCTTTATTCTGGCTATTACATAAAATACAAATAGCATCTAAAGAATTAACATCTTCTAAATATTTTTCTAATATTGGAAATTTATCAATATTTTTTATAAAGTACATAAGCAAAAATTTTTCTGCTATTGCATTTTCTAACAATTCCTTTACTATAATATTTTTCTCTCTAAGCCATTTACTAATAAGAGTGTTAATACTTAACTCTCCTAATTTTTTATTAATTTCTTTTATTAACTTATCATTGGCATTTTGCTGACGCAATAGTTCAAGCAAATAACCTAATTTCATTTGTGAATATCTAATTGGATATCTTTTCATATAATCCCCCCAAAAAACAAAAAACTCCTATATATATTTCTATATAAGGAGTGCAATCACACGGTACCATCCTATTTTTATCTTAATTAACTTAACGGTTTTAACCGGAAATCTCTTTCGAGTTCTACTAGAAGGTAGTAATATATTAAACATTTAACTCATTTTCACCAACCATAAGCTCTCTTATAAATATTTTTAATATATCATGTCCTTAATAATTGTATTTAAACTTTACATCTAAATAATACCATATTTATAAAATAAGTCAACCGTTATGAACCAAATAATTCATTCTTTTTTTTAATATTTTGTAAATGTCCTTTATTACTTTTCAAATCATTTTTGTCTAAATAATTATTATACCAATTAAAAGAAAATACAATTTCATTAATTTTTTCACGGTACATACTAACTTTCTTTTCATATTCTTTATCATTCTTATCCCTATTATTAATAATAAATTCATATATAATGCTTTGGATTAAAATTCCAGGATAATTAACTGGATTTTTAATAAATAATTGGTATTCACCATTAAATGGAATAGTTGAATAATGAAATAAATCTCTATTTTTATCAATAATATTATATATAGTATTAAAATCATTTTCATTAACTTTACTCATTAAAGTTTTCATCTCATTTCTTAGATAGGAAAGTTCATCATTAGTATATTCTGATATGCCAGTATATATAAAAGGAATATTATTATCTTTAACAAATTTAATAACTCCTTCATTTAATATTTTTTCAAAATAACTGTTAATGTCAGCAATACTAAATAAACTATTAAATTGATAATTATTTCTAGTGCCAATAACTCTAAATAGATTAACGAATTTTTTTATTAATTGATCATCTTTATCAGATAATAGATCATTATCAACATAACTTTTCTTAATTTTAACTTTACTATTATATATATTAAAAGAAATAAAATCGCCATTAATATTTTTATAATTACCATACTTATCAAAAACTATTTCATACGTAATAGTAGGATATATAAAATCTTCAATCATAGTTATATTATTTAAAATAATATCATCAACATTCTCATCTAATATAGTATTATTAAATATATAATCACAAAATATTGGATATATAGATAATGACTTATATAAATCTATTACGCTTATTTTTAAAACTGTTTTATCATAATACTTACTTATACTATAACAGCAAAAATCATCATTTAAAGTAATACAATCATCATCAGTCAAGTCAACTCTATCTTTATCTAAAAGAGAATTTTTCAAATTTAAACTAAATGTATTTAGTATATATTCGGTTTTATAGTAACTTGCGTTTTTTAATATATTTTCTCTTCTACGATATTTATTATAATAAATTTTATCTGTATACATCTCTCTTAAGTCCATTTTAATAGCATTTCTTCTCAAAGGTGAAGTAATATTTTTATTAGCATAATTCATAAATGATAATAACTTTTTATTAATTATATTTTTTTCATCATCAGTTAAATTTAAATATATACTAGATGTAAATAGAAAATATACTTCTTTTAAATAATCTTTATTGATGTAATTATTATTTTTGTCACTAAGCATTATCTTATAATTTTCAATAAACTTATCTACTATATATAAAACGATATGCTGAGTTGTTTTATTCCCTTCATTATCAATAATAGTTTGTCTTGAATTAACAATTTTAGGAATCTCATTAACTATTTCTTTTAAATACATAAAAACATTTTCATTTTTTAAAAAACAATCTACCACTTCAAACAAAGAGTTATCATCTTTTAAACTATCAGCTTTTTTTAAATCTCTAATATAAAAACTAAATTCTTTTTTAATATTATTCAAAATTTTTCTTTTCTGTTTGTCATCTTTAGAGATAGTTAAAAGACGAGATTTAAGGCAATCGCAAATATATGATATACCTACCAAAATTTCCTCATTATTTATTTTGTGGTATCCTAATTCAGCTATTAGTTCATTTGCATAATCATACATTAAGTTATCAATTATACCATCATATTTTATATAATATCCATAGGCATATAAAATATCTTTAATATTATAAGAATCCATATCTATGTGTTCATTATTCAATAACTTATTATTAATTAATTTTTGAATACTAGAAAGCTCAATCTCACTAGTAAATTTATTATTCATTTTATCTGAACATTTTATTTTTTTTAGTAAATTCACATAATAATCATACTCTTCTTTTAAATTATTTATATTAAAATAAAATTCTTTTAAGGCACTAGTATCGATATTTGATTTTTCTCTAAATTGTGTTATATTTTCTTCATCATATAACATTTTATATTGTTCTATTTCTCGTTCAATAGTTTCTTTATAAAGATTTATTATATTAGACAAAACTTTAGTTTTGTCTTCAACAATTTCAAATTGTTGAAGTAATAATGAAAGTTTATCATCATTTATACAACTACATTTATGTTTTTTCATTTCATTAATCAATTTTCTTTTATATATACTTATTTGATTTATTTTTTCTTTATTTTTAGATGTTTTCTTTAATTTAATTTTTAAATATTTAATTACCTTTTCTATTTTATCAATTGATATAAATTTATTTTCTAAATAAGTTAAAATATCGTTTTGTTTTATTATAATATTTGCCAACAAGACAACATCATCAGAAAAAAATGTTCTATCTATATTAGTTATATCTTTCTTAGTTTTATTACAATTTAATAGCTTGTATTTTAAATAATTTATGATATCATTATCAGTTCTGATTTTAAGTCTTAAGTCATTAGCATAATTAGTATCTGTGTCTATCTTATTTAAATAAGCTAAATATTTTCTATTTTTTCGTTGTTCATCTCTAAATAATTCTAATAATTTTTTTATGTAATTACTTCGATTTTCTATACCAGAAATAGCAATATCTAAATTGGCTTTAAAATTATTTAAATTACAGTCTTTAACATTTTCAAAAAATAATTCTATATCGTTCATAATCAATCCCCCTATTAACTTCTCCTATTTTTTGTTATTAATGATAAATTTATAGTAAGTTGTTTTATACGTTCAGTTATTCTTCTAGCTTTTACTTTTTCTACTCCATTTGAAGTATTTGCTAAATGTTGTTCTAATTCTTCTATGGTAAAGTTTGAAGTAAAAAAAGTTGGTAGTTCTTCTTCCATTCTATATTGTAAGATAGGCGATAATATCTCATCTCTATTCCAACTGCTACAATTTTCAGCACCTATATCATCAATTAATAAAAGAGGACTTTTCCTTATATAATCAAATTTCTCTTCATAATCATCTTTAAAAGAAGACTTCAAGTTTCTAAGAAAATCTGGGTAATATATAATCGTACTTTTTAATCCTTTTTTAGAAAGCTCATTAAATAAAGCTGATATTAAATAAGTTTTACCAGAACCAAAACTTCCTGTTAAATATAGACCTTTACATTTCTGATTTTTTTTATATGAATCAATAAATTCTTTAAAATACTTTATAATGGGAATTCTAGCTTTATCATCATTATATAATTTTTTAAAAGAAGCGTTTTTTATTTCATTAGATACATCAAAATAAGTAACATTCTCACCTTGTTCTAAATATGATTTATATTTACTACAAGCAATATATGTAAACATAATACGTTTATCAACTAATTCTGGAGTCAAAACGTATCCTTTAACAGAATGTGTGCACTCTTTAAAATTAGTACATTTTTTGCATGCTTTTCTTTCTAAGACACAATCATTTAGTGAAGATGAATATTTAATTAGTATTTCTTCATCTATACCAAGAGTATTAACATAATTTTTAAAATCAGTATCGCTATAAAAATCAATATAGTTTTTTCTAAGGTTATTGGTGCTAATATTTATAAAATTATTTAAACTTTTCATATAAACATCACCACCTAAACTAACTTAATTTTACCTAATTTATAGTTAGTTGTAAACATTTTTATTATTTTTTGCTATTTTTTCTATCTTGATAATATAAATTCAACAGTTCCAATATCCTTAGTAGAATAATATTTAACATTGTACATATTAAGTCTTTCTATAACTTCTTTATTAGGATGATTAAACTTATTATCTTTACCTGCTGAAATAAGGGCAATAGATGGTCTTATTCTTTTTAAAAAATCTATGCTAGAGCTACTTTTACTTCCGTGATGTCCCACTTTTAATATATCTATTTTATTTAAATTATAATTATTAATTAAGTAATTTTCACTTTTAAAATTGGCATCTCCCATAAACAGCATTTGCAAATTCTTATATAAAATATAAAGAACTATACTACTACTATTTTCATCTTTTAAATCTTTATTTAATGAATAAAATTTAAACTCTCCTACTTCAAAATAAGTATTTTGATAACATACTTCTACATCATCTGCTGTATTAATAATTTCCTTTTCTAAATTATTTATCTTTCCCTCATTGATAAAGACTTTTTTTACTTTATAATTATTAATTAAATTAACAGCCTCCCCTAAATGATCCAAATCCCCATGTGGTAATTAACGGTTATGCACATAAAAAAGCATAAAAAAATACTAGCAATGCGAGGTAATTACTATATAATTTTATTTTAATAATATTCTGTTACTTATTTAGTTAGAATCCTACATATAAACAAAAAAGAGGCTAATCATGTAATATGACTAACCTCTTATATTAATTATTACTTACCTCATACAAGTATATTGAAAATACCCAAACATCTCTTCCGTTTATATTTAATTTAGCTGAATTAGTTTTAGTATCTATTTCTTTTACTTCATATATATTTTTGTTAATTACGTATGAACTTCCTCCTGTTATAATATCATCTTGACCTTGAGAATTTCCATATCTATCCACTTCTGTAAAGTCATTAAGTGGTATCCAGTGATAACCTTTAGCTTTCTCATTATAGTAGTCATTATAACTAACTCCTGTAAGTTGAATACATCCAAATAAATTAGAGTTACGTTTTAATATATCTGCTTTAAATATACCATCAAATTTAACTTTACTTCCAGGATATAATAATTGATCTGCTGTTTGTTGAGGGATAATTTCGTCTACTTTTACATCATTTGTTGTTCTCCAATTACTACCATTACCTTTAATAATATTAGTGTTATCTACAAAATAGCAATCATCTAAATCATATTCATTATTAAAATGATAAATACCATATTGATTTTTAATCCATGAAGTATCAGAACTTTGACTAACTTCTATATGGCAATGTACTCCTGTCGCATTTCCTTTAGTCCCCATATTACCTAATTGTTGTCCTTGTTCTACTACTTGTCCTATTTTTGCATTCATAGTATCATCGTGACAAGTCATAAACGTTGCATAATCAACTCGACCATTAGCAAATCTTACTTTATTAATAGATTGCCACATTACTTGCCCGCTTTCAGGATAAGTTTTAAGACATTTACAAGTACAAGGTGCATAATAAGGATATTTAATTCCTGCCTGTATTCCTCTTACATCATTTGCCATTATTCCTCTATGTGAATATGCTCCATTACTTCCTTGAGATATATACATATCTGTAAACGGACATAAAAAGTCCTCTATACCATTTCTAATTGATTTTTTCCCTTTTAACATATTATTCACTCTCCATATTATATCGATTGTATTTTGCTGTTGAAATTCCTAGTATTATACCTAACGCTGTATCAATAGCTGTAATAGTTGCTCCAATTTCTTCACCATATGGTAAATTCCATATTTTAAAAATTGTCATTACTAAAGTTGCTAAAGCTGGTAAAACATACATTGCAATTCTTTTTAAAAAATCATAAGTTTTATTTTTCATTTCTTTCTACCTCTTTTCTAATATTTTATTTAATTTTTCTTCTTGCCTGTCAGTACTTTTTTGTAGTAAATCTAAGCTTTTTGAAATATTTATTGATGTATCTTTTATTACTGATAATGTGTCTTTCATATCTTTTTTATTGCTAAACCAATCCCAAAGAAAAAGGCCAACAATAACAACCGTTACTCCATAATTACTAAGCATTTTTATAAATTCTTCCATTTCTTTATCCTCCTATTTCCATCTACCAACAATTCTGGTAAAATAACTAAAATTAAAATCTCCATCTACTCTTTTTATATTACTTATAAATATTTGATAATAAGTATTAGTAGCTTCTTTTATTGTTATATATGGTAAATGTGATTCACAAAGAACAGTACTATTAATAGATATTAATTCTGTTAATTCAATCGGATAATTAATATTACCACTTTGTTGATAAAATATACCAGGCCCTGTAGGATCTTGATAGAATATTGTTGTATTTAATGATATATCTGTTACTCTGTGATAAATTTCTATTAGTCCATTTTCATATTTTTTATACATCCATTTACCATCTTCTGTTTCTTCTATAAAACAAACATTATTAATAACGTCTTTCAAAGCTATATTTACGTTTTCTATCTGTATTTCACCATTTATAACTAATTTATTATTTAATATTTTAAAAGCTTCTATTCCAAACATTTCTATCATTTCTTTAAATAGAGCTAGCATCGGAATACCTTCTGTTATTTTTTCAGCATCATCAACAACTGTTACTATTTTATCTATAGCTTGTATTTCAAAATTATATGCCTTTTGATAATCAAAATCTTTTCCTAAACTAATTTCTTGACTATAAGTATTTTCTTTTATAACAGGTGATAATGTTATATAATCACTCCATTTATAATTTGTATTTTCTCTATATCTATATTTTATAGTTAAATTATTATTAGTTTTACCAAAATTTCCATCAAAATAGTTGCCATCATATTTTAAAAGGACCTCACCTGTTGTAGGTTCAACACGTACAAAAGTTGCATTAAGTGTTAAAACTATATAATTAATTATTTTTTTATTTAATGTCTGAGCTTTTATATATCCCCGACTGTCAATTACTGTTACTGTAAAATCTCCACTTTCTACTTTTTTTAATGTTATATCACTTCCTATTGCTGTTTTTCCATCTCCACAAGTAATATTAATACTTTTTATACTAGCATTATTTTTGGCTGTTGCAGAAGTTGTTATATGTGCATTAGAAATATATTTTATCAATTTATTTGGATCTCCAGTTAAATTCGTTGACATAGAATTACTATCAATAATAGTTGTATTAAATGTGGGCAAACATTTATTCTCGTCGGTTCCTACATTAAAAACTGCTGAGCTTGTTCCTATTAAATTTCCATTATTATAAGTATCACAATAAATAACACAAGTCCCTGATTTAGAATTTGGTATTTGTGAATAAAAAGTGGCTGGCAACGTCCAACCATAATTTGTAGCAATATTTGTTGCTATTGTCCCCGATAAATTGCCAAAGACATATCTCAAATTATGCAAAAAACTTGCACTTGCACGATTAATATTTATTGATACTGCACTTTCTATATTCCCATCTGTACACGATACAGAACTTGATCTTGGAATTGTTGGTACAGTCCACCACCCATCTAAAGAACAACTACCAATGCCAGCCCAAACAAATGACATTGAAACTGCCCAATACCAATTTAAAGTACCATCAACAGCATGACTTACAGTTTGTGTAAAAGTGCCAACACTAACAGTAGCATTTCGTCCAATAGATGAAATGCTACCTACTTGATTATTATTTATATATCCTGGTGTTGCAACTCCACTACCTGAATATCCGTCACTTGATACTAAATATAAATGAAATATTGTTGTTGTTGAATTATTTGCTATATCTTGAGAATAACTATCTACGTAAACATGCAATGAAAAGTGTGAACCATTATATCCATTAAAGTTTTTACTTCCTAAAAATATAGCCATTCTACCACTCTCCTATATGAAAAAAACCCGTACCTTCTTTGTAATCTTCGACACGAGTATTACTACCTATATGAAAATAGGTTCTAACTTTTAAATTTTCTGTTTCAACACCGCTAGAACGAACTGTAAGTACTTCATCATTATTTCTTTTTACAGCTAGTCCATCATTATCTAGTAATAAATTCATTTCACTATCACTTTTACCAATTTTTAATCCATCTTTATCAAAAATATAACCTGTTTCTGTTTTTACTGAGGTAACACCATTTATAAGTTTTTCTTCTAACACTGATATCTGAAGATTAGTTGCTGTTGTATTAGTTTCTACTGTATTTTTTATTTGTACTATTTGTTCTTCTGTTGTACTTTTCATATAATCAACTTGTTCTTTATTATAATAATTGTTATATAAATTAGTGTTTGTATCATTCAAATCACTTGCAACATTATTTATTTGATTCTGATTATTAAATACATTTTTGTCTGTATTATCTACTCTCTGATTTGTAGCATAATCATATGATAGAGGTGTATTTCTTAAATATTTGGCCCTCACAGTTGGTTGAATATCGAGCTTGTCTATGAAAGTAATGTTATTAATATTAGTAAATAGTTCTAATTCTTTACTAATGCTTAAATTAATCTCATATGGCTCTTCTAATACATAATACACAGTTACAGGAGTTCCATTGTTGTATTGTTCTTTTAAAAATTGCTTAAATCCATTTAAATCATATAATTTATTTTTATCTGTAAATACACACCAGGAACTTGATATATAAAAACTGCCAAATTCTTCTGTATTAGATGCTTTTCCTATAAAATGAGAAGATATTGCATTACCACGATATCCATAATTCGGCTGAGGAATATTTAATTTACTTATTTTAATAGCATGTCTATAATCAACCCCTACTGTTCCACTATCAGCATCAAAATCTTCATCACCAGTAAATACATATTTACCCATATTTTTTGTTAATATAGCTTGCCCATTTTCTATTTTTAGAGTATCTTTAATATTTGGCATAGGTAAATCATATTTTCTTTCTACCAATGTAGCATTCGTTATATAATCTGGCGTTATACCAGAGCCAATATAATTAGTAAATCTTATATAATATGTAGAAGAATCAGTTATAAAAACTGAACTACTACAAGCTACTCTTTCTATAAAATTTTTATTTTTATCATACTTGGCTAAATAATTTACTTTTTGATTTTGATCGTTTGAATATACATATCTAGAATTTTGATTAACAGGAATGTAGTTTAAAGTATAAATTTGCTGGGTATTACTGCTATTAATACTACCATTTTGGCCTATTAAACCTTGTTCAAAAATTCCATCGAATATATTATCCTCATCACTTAAAGAAGCCAATTCATAATAATTATCTCCTGCCTCTAACAAACTTGCATTTGTTACGTCTTCTGGTATTATTTTTGAACCGTTATAATTAGTAAATCTTATATAATAAGTATCACTATCTGTCGTATATTCAAATGCATTACAACTTATTCTTTTTAGAAATTGTTTATCATTATCATACAATGCTATATAATTTATTTTTATATTTTGATCGTTAGAATATATATACTTTGTATTAGGTTGTACTTTTATATAATTAGGTGTATATATTTGATTTTCAACAACTCCTTCAACTCCCTGTGCTGATATAAATCCTTGTGAAAATATTCCATCAAATAAAGATTTCTTAGCCATGTCAATAAGTATTTCTTGTTCTTTATATGGCTCGTAGGGAATATTTTCTTCACTAATCATAAAATGTGTAAATTGAATTTGACAACTAGAACTCGCATTATCACTTTGCACAGCAATTTGAGAAGAAATAATATCTTCATTGGAAACAATAGAAAAAACATATCTTTGAATATCTTTGCTTAAAGTTGGTGAGTTAATTCTATTCATAGAATAACTAATAGATGTTTGTGGTAAAAATCGAATAGAATTGGCAGTACCATTATTGATAGTTTGAACGTCAACACTAAAATAATATGTTTTGCCTTTTTCTAAAGCATATTTTGGTACATCAATAACAAAAGAATAATAATTACTAAAATGTTTAGAATAAGTACCATTATAATTTAATATATTAGCGCCTATCTGTTTTATTATTAACCAATTACCATATGGAACATATTTATGAGCAACTTTGCCCCTTTCTAACATAAAACTTTCTTTTTCTTCTTTGTAAAACGAAAATCTTATATATTTAGCCTTTGAATCTATTGTTAATACCTCAGATGAAGTTTGATCTTTATAACTAAGAAAAGTTTTATTTGCATCATATAAGCACATTTTAGCAGCCCATTCAGGTTTTACTGTTAAACCTGAATATGTATATTTGCCTTGTTCTATTGGTATATATTGGGTTATACAAAATCCAGAATTTGATGTCTCATATCCTGTTGTATTTAAATATTTACCATCTATAATATTGGGGTTATTTTTATCAAATAAATTTTCAATTCCTCTTACACTTTCTATTTCACTTGAATAGTTTGGGCTTGGCTTTGGTGATACAAATTTACTATATGTCCCATCTTTTCCTATTTTAAATGAAATTTTAGATATTTTTAATTCTGTCTGTTCTGTTTCATATCCTTCATTATCAAATCTTATTGTTGCATATTTTGCATTTATTGATGAATTAGCAGTTAACACACATCTTGCATCTGCACTATAAAGATTAGCATTACTAATATAAACATAATTTTCATCATACCAGAAAATAAAACACTGGCTTAATGTACTATTTTCATTATCATATGATAGTGTATATAAAGTTGATGGTGTTACCTCTATTCCATACTTTTTAACTATATTTATTTGATCTTCAGTTGGTGTTGCATTACCATGAAATGTTCCTGTATTGTATTGATCTTTTGCTGTTGGATTTGACATCGTTATTGAATTATCATCAATTACTATGTTACCTTGATTTACTCCTATTTTTCCATTTTTCCATAAATTTATATCAAAAAGATTATCACTTTCCTGTTGAAATGTTACGTCTTGCTCACTTTTTCCATAAATAATGTATTCAAGAATAATACTTCCCAAAGCATCCAACAAATATAAATATTTTTTACCTATTGATGTTTGAGTTGTTGTAGTTATATCTCTGATTATAGTTTCACTTTCACTAACTTTGCTTGATATATTATCTTGACCTAATTGTAATTCTATATCTTTCTCTTTTAATGATAAAAGGATTTGATTTAATCCTTCTATTCTCTCTGCACTCATTTTTCCTGTTGTAATACTATTTGCAACAATTTGACCATCAATAGTTATTGCTGTTTCATATTTACCATCGATACCTGTAGAAGAATGTCCAAATCCATTTAGATTCCATTGCCATACATTTTTAGCTGTTGCTTCATTATCTGTGTCCATAATTAAAATACGATCTGGATAAATTCTTACATTACCGCCAAATCCATTATTAATAAGAGCCGTGGCCATTTGTTTTGCTTGCTGTAATATACTAGATGAATTTTGTTGAATTTGAGTAGCAATATTATCTACCGTATTACTTACAAAATCAGCTTTAGGATCGCCTATTTCAAATGATGTATATGTATTAAGTAAACAATCATAAACAACCTTTATAACACGAATTTTGTATTCATAGCCTAAAGCTTGTACTGTAACAGTATCTCCTAATCGTACATATTCTAAATTACTATAATTTTTATACTCTTCTGTTTTAGATAATTCCAACCAATTTACTTTAACTGATATAGTAGGTTTATCTATATTATCATCCGAAAATAATTTTTTAGCTGCTTCTCTTAATAATTCATAGGCCTGGTCTTCTGTAGTATTATCATCTACAGCTATATCATTAAATTCATATTTAGCCACAATAGGATTTCTATATGTATTTATAATAGGTGAATCAACATAGATTTCTGGAAGTAATAACTCATTTGCTCCCTGAGGTATTATGCGAGTAACAACGCTCGTAAAGTCAATTTCAAGTTCTACTTCTTTTATATTTTTACCTTGCTTAATTCGAACTCCTCGATCTGCTCCTCTTTGGCAATGATAGATTATATTAAAGTTATCTCTTTCTATTTCTCCACCCCATTTTTTTACAATACAGTTATCTGCTCCTAAAATAGCATCAACTATATTTTTTCTAACATATCTTGCAGATAAAATTGCACTGGTATCACCCGTTATAGAAAAATTTGTTTTAAACATTGCGTGTTCTAATAGCCAACTAATAGCATTTACTGCATTCTTTTGTGTTGGAGCAACATCAACAAGAAAATTCTCTGATAAATCATAAAATATATGCGCTGCATAAATATTTATTTTTGATAGATTAGGTTTTACTTTTTTTATTCTAAATAATTGATTCTTCCCGTCATATGGAGCTTTTATAATATTATCAACAATTAAATGTTCAACATTTTTTCCCTTAATTGCATAATCAAAATTCAATTCAAAATTTCCATTTAAAGATTCCGTAATTTTTGGTGATGTTTTAAAATCCAATAATATACCAAGACCATTATTATTGAAATCTTTACAATCATTACTATAAATTCTTATCATAAATATGTATCCTGATATATAATTTTTATATTAACTAAATCACCTATAATATGAACTTTGTTAGTTCCAGGATTTAAATATAATAAATCAAAATCTCCATTTGTTTTATACATAGCATTTTGTTCATCCTCCAAGGCAATTTGCAATTCGGAATCAATATAAATAGTAGATTTTAAATCTTTAATTTGAAAAGTATTATCATTGATAGTGATACTAATATTACCTGTACCTGTAACATAAATTAAAGGCAATGCCTTTGCGTTACCCCCTATACTAAAAATAAAATCCTTATCTTTTTGAATAATTGTATGTTTGTCCTTACCTCTTTTAAATGGCTGTACTTCAAATTTAAGAATAAAGTTTCGCCAATAAGTTGCAATTTGTTCTAATTCAATATTATTCCTTAAAGTAACATCATACTCACGATCTAATTCATTAGATAAAATTAATTTCCCGCTACCACTTAACCAGGATAAATCTTTATAAACATCGTCTTCCATATAACATTCTACATCTTTGGTATAACTATCATAACAATCATCTGTAGTTGTTAATGATCCGTTTCTTCCTGATAAAGATTCTATAGTTATTCTTTTCTTTGGAATAACAATGGGAGGGAAGCCTCCGCAACCTATTCCATAATCTCTAGAATCATACATAATTCCATCTTTAATAAATATAAAATAATTCATTAAGCATTCCCCTTTCCATAACTTACTTTAGATCTATAAAATTCTAATTCTTCTGATAGATCTTCAATATCTTGTTCCCTATTGTTATTAAAGTTTTCTATTGTTATATAAATTGGTGAAACTTGACCAGGATTATAATCAGAAGTATCTGTTATATTTCTGCCTATATCATTACTGTTATAGCCATTTGTTACCATATTTGTATTTACTCCGACATCAAAGTTGGATGGAATAGAGTTTTGCATTTTCTCTGCAACCTCTACCATTTCATCACTAAATCCTAATCCAACACCTAATGCTAGATTTTTACCAACTTCATCTCTAAATACAGTAGATGGTGAATGAATACCAAAAAATGACTTAATGCCATTCAAGACAGAATCTTTAAATCCTTTAATCTTTCCAATGATCCAGTCTTTCGCATTGTTAATACCATTCCATAAGCCAGTTACGAAATTTTTACCTATATCTAATGCTCCACTTACCATATTTCCAAATCCATTAATGACAGAAGATATGATTTGAGGAATTTTTGCTACGAGTTTAGGTATATTTTCAACTAATGATGCACCTAATTTAACAATCATTTGTAATCCTGCTGTTGCCAATTTTGGTAGTATTTGAAGTAATCCGTTAATTATAGCCATAGTTATTTTAGGTAAATTCTCAATAATTACAGGAATAGCATCAACTAATGCCATTGCTAAATTAACAATCATTTCAACTCCCATATCAATGATTTTATCTAAATTTTCGGTAAAAAATGTCACGATACTATCAATTATTTCTGGTAATTTTTCAACTAATATAGGAATAGCATTTATAATTCCCTCCGCTAATGAAGAAATCAATACTAATGCTGCTTGAATTATATTCATTAAATTATCTGGATTAGTTAATACAATAACCATTTCTAAAATTACACTAACAATTGTTGGTACCAATTGAGGTAATGCTTGGGCTATACCCTTTGTTAATTCTACTAACAAATTAATACCTGCTTGTAAAATCATTGGCAAATTAGATAGAATCATATTTACTAGACCAGTCATGATTGTAACTGCAATATTAGCTAGCATAGGTGTATTATTGGTAATTCCCTCAACTAATTTAGTTAATAGTTGACCTCCCATCTCAAAAATTTGAGGTAATGCTGTAATTAAACTATTCACGATAGTTTCAACTATTGGTAAAGAATTACCTAATACCGTTGTAATACTAGAAATCAAATTATTTATTAATAAATCTAAATCAGCCTGATCATTACCTAACCCTGCTAATAAATTGCTCCAAGCTGATTTCATTGAGGCAATGGATCCTTGAATCGTTGTACTTGCTTCTTTAGCTGTGGTTCCCATTGCATTTGTTGCCTCTTCTAATGTCATTTCTCCATTAGCAACTTTTTCCATAGCTTGTTCATAACTTAAACCTGAAATTTCTAAATCTTTTTGGATTACATGTATAGCTTGATATACATCATTTAAATTATTAATATCATATTTAATTCCAGTTATTTTTTCTGCATCAGCAAGTAGTCTTTCCATCTCTGTTTTAGTACCGCCATATCCAAGTTTCAAATTATCTAACATTGTATAATTTTGTTTTGCAAAACCTTGATAAGCATTTTGTATCATCGATATATCAGTACCCATTTTATTGGCGTTATCCGACATATCTACAATAGCCATATCAGCTACTTCTGCTGCTTTTTTAGTATCACCATCCAAACTTTGTAATAAACTAGCACTAAATGATGTTACGGTTTCCATATATTTATTCGCTGATAAACCGGATGTTTTATAGGCATTATTTGCATATTCTTGAACTTGACTAGAACTATCTTTAAATAAAGTATCTACTCCTCCAACTAATTGCTCATATTCGCCAAAACTTTCAAAAGCCTGTTTACCTGTATTAAATAAAAAACTTCCTAATTGTTTTACTCCGTTTGCAATTTCACTAATTCCTTTTTTTATGGCATCACTTATTAAATTAGCCTTAATCATTTCACCAAATGTAACTGCGTGTTTTCCGGCTTTTTCTTCGGCATCAGAAAATTCTTTTAATTCACTTTCTGCTTTATCAAGCCTAGTTTCACTGGATTTGATTTCGCTACTTAAATTTTTAATTTCTTCTTTTAAAGTTTTAGCTTGATCAGATCCTTTTCCTTGTTCTAAAACAGTATTTACATACTGTCTTTTTAAATCTTCTAAATGACCTTTTTGTTCGTTTATTGTTGAGGTCAATGATCCTAATGTAGAATTTAATTCACGATTCTTTTGTTCATCTTCTTTTAAAGCTGACTCATGCTCTTCGAGAGATTTTGTAGTTTTTTCTATATCATTAGTAATCTTTTGTTGCTCGGTTTGAGCTGTAATTAAAGTATCTTTATATTTTGAAGCTTCTTTTGAGTTTTCACCAAACATCTCTTTTGCTCTTTCATAAGCTGCTGTTGCTTCTTGAATTTTATTTTTCGATATTTCCTGTTGCTGCTTTAATGTATTTAATTTATTTTGATAATCAGTAATAGAAACATTCGAACTTTTTAATACTTCATTTTCGAGATTAAGTTCTTTTTTCATTGACGATATAGAACTATTCATCTCTTTTATAGCTTTTTTAAAATCATCATCCAGAATACTAAATTCTAATTCTACACCTGTTTTCTTCGCCACAAAATCACCTCTCTTTCGGATTGTTTTCCCAACGATTAAATGTCATTTTGTTGAAGTAAACTGATTCTAAAAAAAGTATGTCCTGATTCCAAAACTCTTCGTATGGTATGCCGGCATTTAATACATAAAGCGTATAAATATCTGCAACCGTACATATTTCTAATTTAGGCGACAAATATTTACCTTTTCTATTTACCGTATATTTCTTTAAAGAGTTTTGGAACATTAGTTTTTTTTGCTAGCATTAAGTCCTACTAAATCATTAAACAAAAACATATCTCTTTTAGCATTAAAATCGAGATGATCTATAAACTCGTAATACTCCATTTTTTCCTTTGGATTAGTTCCTAAATACCCAACATAAATAAGTTGGACCATAGTTTCATGATCGAAAGTTTGTTTTTTTACTAATGCTTCCATCAAATCTTTAGATCCAGAATATGACCTTTGAAAATCAAACAAATTTCTATATGTGATTTTTAAATCATAAATAATTGTCCCATCCTCAAATTTCAAAGCTCTTTTAGGAAGATCATCTTTCACTTCTTTTTGTTCACTTTGATTTTCAATTTTATTCTCAATAGTATTTTGTTCTATTGCGTTTTGTACAGGATTATTTTGTACATTTTCTATTATTTCTGGATTAGTTAATGTTTGATTTTGACCATCATTTTGATTCATAAATACCATCCTTTCTTAAATTTAATTAAAAAGAAAAGCCCCACAAAAGTAGGGCTCAATATTATGCTGCTGGTGCTTTAACAATTGATGGTGTAAATTGCTTTAACCATTTATCACCAATACTTACTTTGTCAACTTCACTAGCAATTGCTTCATAATAGAATTCACCATTTTCATCTTTATATCCGTTAAACTCTAATTCTACCTCTGCAACTTCTTCTGATGAATTATCAATTTTCTTTGCAAAACCTGTTGTAAAAGATATTTTAGGTAAACAAATATATTTTTCTTCATCGGTAAATAAATCAACAGCTTTTGAAGTTAAGCACATATCTGGAATATTTGATTTATCAGAAAGACCATATACTCCCTCGGCTAATCCCTCATTACTTAAACCAAATACTGTTCTTGCTATTGCTAATGGCATGTGAACAGAGATTTTACCAGTTAATTTAGTTATTTTTTTAACACTCTTTTGCTCAACACCCTCACAATTTTTTACGATAGTTTTATATTCTGTGTTAATTTCGATATTTCCTGTACAGCCTAATCTTTGAGCATCAGATTCTGCTAATTTTCCTGTACTACGATCATATAATTTTGCATGAGTTTCTGTAATCTTACATTCATCAAAAGTTTCTATTTTTGCCATTGCTGAATCCCTCCTTTTATTTTTTCTTCAAGCAATTTTGCTAAATCATCTACAATAGGTACTCTTCCTTTTTCTGCTCCTCTTTCGAAAAATTCATTTGGAACATTTCTTTTAGAGGTACCCTCACCAAAAGCCGGGAAGTACAAATAACCGAAAAATGGTGTTCTTGTAGTTTTAATTGCGAATCCTAAATTCATTTTTGCAAATTCCAAACTTATAGAGTATTTTGCATGTGTTTTAGGATATCCTTTATATTTTTTATTATCATTGACACCTACTGGCATCTCTTCTGTAATTTTTTTAATGACAATATTAGCACCTTTATTATGCAAATAATCATTCATAATAGATTCTGCTAATGTCGGTATTTTCATAATAGAATCTACTAATTTATTAAGATCATCTGCATTTAATCTAAATACTGTTTCCATTAGTAATTACAAATCTTTTTCTTTCTTGGACGAACAAATCTTAATGTTAATGAATTAACAATATCGCCACCTTGTACTTTCTTTAATCGGCCATAATCTCCATCATCAAAAGTAAGACCAGTTTTTTCTATTGTAGGAATAATCAAGTCTTCTTCAAATGTTCCGTCTTCCTCATTTACAAATACAAATTCTATTATTTTATGAAAAATATGTTGATCTTGTTTTCGCAAGCCGTTATCGTAATAAACGCAATATTTATTTTTTCCCTCTATATCTTTAGGATCTGCTTCATCTTTAAATGCTACATATCCAAGTTCTTCAATAGCTGATACTATCTTTTCATCTGTCATAGTTTCACCTTTTGTAAATATAGATAATTGCTAAATTTATCACTATCTTCACATAAATAACACTCAAAAAACTCGTTGTTTATTTCAACGAGATATTCTGTATCAAATGGGATTTTTGGAACTTTAACTTTAAAATCTAGTTTCTTACTATTAGCCTGTGCAAAATCATAATCTTGTTGTCGTTTAGTCGCTAATTCATAACATAATTTACCTAAATATGTCTTTTCATCACCGATTTTCTTTTTAGAAGCATTATATTGGGGTGTTGATTTATAATATTTCAACACACCATCGTTATATGATTGGTGTTTTACCATAATCGCTAACGGCATGGTGGATTTGAAACCTCAATATGTCATCTGCAAAATTAGCATTGAATGCTTCAATACTATAATTTCTTGCATATCGACAATAATCTTTCAATAATTTTTTAGCTTCTATATCGGTATTAAAATCAATGGAAGAATCACCACTAATTTTTTTTAGGTGATTCTCCCCATCGATTATATATTCAATAATTTGTTGATCTGTATAATCATCGTCCCATGTGACAGCTAGGTATCTTTTTATTTCATCAAAATATGGAAATAAATCTTTTTTTGGCTTATCCATAAAAGATCACCTCACTTACTATGCTGATGGAGTATTATCTTTAACTTGAACTTCGTTAACTACATTTACATTAACTGCATCTTCGCTTACTTTGATTTCTGAAATATCTAAATATAAGAAAGATGTATTATCAAGAGGTTGACCTACACCATACATTTTAGCAAGATAAACTGTTTCATCTTCTATAAAGTGGTAGTCATCTGATTTAAGAATTCTTTGTTGACTTCCTAATCCCATAAAATAATTTTTAGCAATACCCATGATAGCTTTTCCTTTTGCAACTTCGCAAGATTGTACAAAATCAATTGGGAATGGTAAATTATTAACCCAACGGCCATCTGATGTACGATAATAGATACTTGGTAAGATTGTTGCATAATAATCATAAGGATTTACAACAAATAATGCACTTGGTACTTTTCTTTTACCATCATCAGTTAATTTAGCCATTAAGCCACCTAATGTAGCTAAATCTAATTTAGCGATTTTTTCTGCATCTTTTTGTGGATATACACCCTCTTGAACAGATCCTTTTAAATTTCTATCCATACCAATTGGCTTTTTATTACCATCACCTGTTACGATTGCATTTTCAAGACCAATTGCTAATGATTCAAGTAAGAATCTTCTTACAAATGCATCAAGATAAACAGGTCCTAAATCTAAATGAGCTTTTGCAACTGGTAAATATGCTGATAATTTTAAAGTATTAACAGTAATTTTCTTGAAAGCTGATGCTAATTCTTTCTTAATCTTTTCTGTTAATTCACCCCACCATGCTGCTTCTGCATCGCCATTTCGAACAATCATTTCTGTAATTCCAGTTACATTTTGGAAATTAATCTTTTGTAGTAATTCATGATCTTTCTCTAAATCTTCAAATACACGATCAATAATTGTTCGTGGCATTTCAATATCAGTTAGACCAGAATTAGTTTTCATAGCATTTGCTAAATCTTTATAATACTTTTCTTCTTTAGAAGTTAAAACTCTAAATCCTCTTTTTGATAAAATTTCTGCATCATTACTTGCAATTACACTTTCATAATCCGCTTTTATTTCATTAGCTAGATTTTCAATATATAATTGAACAGTATCGATAAATTCCTCTGCGTTTCCATCTGCGATAGCTTTTAAAGCTGTACTTTTAATTTCTTCGTTACTAATAGACTGTAAATCTTTATTTTTCATTTAAAATCCCTCCATTATTGCAAATTAAAAAGTGATGTTTTTTTATCACTTTCTTCTTTGTTTTTACTTTCTACTATTTTTGAAACAATTAGATCCGTTTCACTAATTACTTTAGGTTTTTCTTTTGAATTTTTTACGATATTTACAAGACTTGAAAGAGCATTTTGATGAATTCCTTTTTCATCTTCTTTTAACTCTAATACTTCATCGCAAAAACCTTTTTCTAAAGCTTCTTGTGCTGTTAAGTATGTTTCATCATCTAGTAAAGCTCGTAACTCTTCTTCTGTAATTTTAATTTTTGATAAATAACATTGAATAACCGCATCCATAATTTTATCCATATCAGAAGCCGTTTTCCTTAATTCATTAGCATTACCAATACTTAAGGTCCAACAATTATGAATCATCATAAGAGTATTACTTGGCATTATTATTTTATCCCCTGCCATTGCAATAATTGATGCTGCTGATGCTGCGATTGCATCAACATAAGTAATAATCTTGGCTGTTTTACTTTTAGCCTTTAATAAATTATAAATTGCAACACCTGTAAATGTATCGCCACCTAATGAATTTATATGAACATTAATAGTTTTAGCATTTGTTTCGTTTAATTTCTTACGAATATCATTTGCTGAAACATCGTCTTCCCACCAGGCAAAATCAACTATGTCACCATAGATAAATAAATCAGCTTCTTCTTGCTCTTCATTATCTACAAATTTCATAAATGTTTGCTGTTTCATGTTTTGTCACCCTCTTTCTCATTTCCTTTGCTGAATGCTGCACTATAATTTTTAGTTATATAATGCGTATTAGCCCATTCCTCATCTACTTCATCAAATTTAACAATTCTTCTAATTTCATTTGGACTATAACCATTTCTAATTAATGCCTCTTGATTAGAAGCTGATTCTAATATATCAATATGTTGTAATGATGATGTATCAATTCTTAAATATGTTCCTTTAAGATATAAATCTTTTCCATATAATTTTCGATTTATTTCATCCTCAAACATATTCGCAATTGGATCTAAACAAAATGTTTGAAAACTCTTGATAGAACTTTTTAATTCTGCTAGATTTCCTAACAATAAACCTTTAGGAATATTAAAAGCTATTCCTGTAATTGAAAATACTTCATCAATTAATTTATTTATCTCATCGCTATTAGTAGTAGAAGTTGTATTATTCGATTCTACAAAATCGAATCCATCTTCAACAGGCATTACAGCATTTGCTGAATTAAAATAATCTTTAAATTTTTCATGAATATAATTTCGCAAATCTTCTTGATCATTAAATCTTTGAGAAAAAGTTGTTGCGATTTTTACTTTTCCTTTAATTCCACCTTTTTTGCTGTAATCTCTCATAGCATGTGATAATAATCTTCCATACGATGAATATAAACCATTTATTAAGTCTGTGACTTTTTTATAATTTAATTGTGTATAGAAAACTTCATTCATAAAGTATTTCTTTTTCATCGTTAGGTCGCCAATTTGAACATTAGTAAAATCATTAGGATATAAAACTTTATCACCTTTTGTAAATGAATCTGCAATATAAAAATAACCATTCGCTTGAATGATTAATACTTCATTTTCAAATACAAGTTGTGATATTGCTTGATTCCAAAATACTTGAGCATTTTGATTTGGATTAGGCTCAATATTAAACAGATAATAATTATCTTTTTTAATTTCCTTTTTCTTGTAATAAGTTTTAAATTCACTATTAGCTAGACCTTTAGAAATTAAGTTTATAGCACTAAATATAGCTAATTCTTTATAATACACTTCTAGCAAAACATCTGCATCAAAGGATTCGGATAAATTAGCGATTCCATCTTTGGTAAAAGCAAACTTTAACCAATTCAACAATCCCATATAATCCCACCTTTCCTAAAATGTTATTGCACCAAGCAATTCACCTTGATTGTTATCAAACTGAATTTCATTTTCAATACTAATTGCTGCAACTAATGCCATAAAACCATCTGTTTTTCTTAATTTTGGCTCGATTTTTTTATAAGATTTATTCCCTTTTTTATCAATATCTACAAAAGTATTGTTGGTGTACCATCTCATCATAGGATCATCACCAAAAATTATTTTATGATTGGCAAATATTTCATCAATTAGCGGAGCAACTTTGTTGTGCGTAATGTAACCATTCCCTATAAGCACGAGTAATCCGTCCGGATGTTCTTTATTTTGCGGATATATACCATATTTGTTAAATGTTTCTTTCAAAGCATTATAACGGAATCTATCCATCGCAATTCTTTTTATTCCATATTTCTCAAGAGCTTTTAAAAACCACTTTACAACTAATTCTGGATCTATTGTATTTCCCTTTGTAATTTCTGCTATTCCTTTCTCAATTGCTAAATCGATATCAAACTTAATTGCTTTTAGATATGGACTTTTTTCACAGATAAATGTGTGATGTAACCAGATATATTTATTATCTTTCTTGAATAATAATCCTACAGCACAAAAATCTCGAATTTCTGCATAGTCTAAACCACCAACAGCGGTATATTTTTCTAAATTCGGTATTTTTTGATTAGTAGCTTCTATATCTTCCCATTTTGCAACGGCTGTAGCTTCTTCACGATGTGGAATATTCATTCTTTTTGTCATGAACTCATTTCTTTCATGCGGACGAATCTGCATTGATTGATACTTATCAAGCATTTCTTGTTTTAATTCCGGTAAATAGTTTATGGCTGGACATGGTTTTTCCCACATTTCTGGATTATCTACTTCTGCCGGATCATCTAATTCACATACAAATGGAAACATTCTCGAATTAGGTATTGAGCCATCTAAAACGCAAGCCGCTTCATCATCATAAGAATCTAAAACACCATCTCGTACATTACCATCTGTCGTAATCATAAAAGTACGGCTATCTGGCTTTTTACCAAATCCTGATGTATGAACATCTATGTTCTTAAAACTCTCATAAGCATGAATCTCATCGAATATTAAGCATCCAGGTCTTCCTCCATCTTTTGTCTTAGGATTTGAAGTATAAAACTTAATACTTGATCGTGTTTTCTTAAATGTTATTTTTTCCTTTGTATATAAAAATTTTTTAGCAAGTTTCGAGTTATGCGGATCATCAATAACATTGTAAACATCTTCAAATGATGTTTTAGCTTGTTCTTCACTATTAGCTATAATTTCTACATTATAACCCATAACATTGTTTATGTTTGAAACAAGAATAAAAGCAAGAGCTGAAATTAAACCATTTTTTCCATTACCTCTACCCATTTTTAAATAAAATTCTTTAAAAACTAGCTTATTATCGCTCCTAAAACGCAAAAAAATACATGCTAAAATGTATTTTTGGAATGGAAATAGTTTAAAAAAATACTTTTCAATAGCTCGAATTGATTTCTCAATTTTATCTTCTTCAAAATAAATATCCAGTCTTAATTTCGACTTTACTAATTCAATATTTTGTAACCTTTTTTTATTAGCTTTCTCTTTTCCAGATTCTACTAAATCAAAATATTCTTGTACATATTTATTATTACAATTCGTCATCATCATCACCATCATCTGGCGATTTAGAATTCATCTTTGACGGTTTCAAACCAAGGGCATCAAGTAGTTTTAACATTTGGGCATTTGTACGATTCATAAGATCAATACTAGGATTGCTCTTTCTTCCTTTTTGGCCACCCCCATTGTCGTATTCTAATGACACGCCTCTATCTTCAATGTCCTGGGCTAGCTTACACTTTGTATCATACATAGTAATATAATCTTGTAATAGATCCTCTGTATAATCATTATAATTATCAGCAAGTTCTAACTGCTCTTTTAGACTTTTATAAATTCTTCCTCGTTTTCCGGAAAGTCTTTTTTTCTTCTTTTTTGAGCTGGCTGCCATGTACACCACCCCCCTTCACATGAATTTTTGCAAAATCCTCCGAAGTCACTGCCCCCTCACGTTTACTTAACCCCCAAAAATGAGGTCAAATTTTTTGACCGGGGGGATTTACCATCGCTCCTCGTTTGTAAATTTTTTCGAAACTTGGTATTTAAATCGTTCGTGGATTTCATTATGACATCTCGTGCATAAAGTAATTAAATTACTATCAACAAACGCAAGTTCTGGAAAGTCTTGAAGTTCTTTCTTATGATGTACTTCTAGCTTAACTTTCTTCCCTATGCCATGTGGATTATTCGTAGTTACTTTCCCTTTTGACTTACATCTTTGACATTCGTAGTGATCTCGCTTTAAGATTTGTAATCTCTTTTTCTTCCAACGAGTTGTATGATAGAAACTATCATCTGTTATTCGTTTGGGTTGCTATCATCACTTGCATTAGCTTCTTCTGTATTGCTTGGATCAGTTGCTTCTATATCAGTAGGTTTATCTTCTTCCGCATCTGGAGTATCTGAATCTTCTACAACTTCCGCTTTTGCAACTTCTAATTCTTCATCTTCATATTTACAGAAACCTGCTGCTACTAATTTATCAGCTCTATCTTTATTAGTTCTGTAATAGCTATTTGGTCCTGATGAAATAACTCTGTTATTATCAGTAGCATCTTTAAAATTTCTAATAACATTTACTAAAACATTAACATTATTATCAGCTTCTGTAATAGGCTCTTTTACAACAGACTCTTTCGTATTAACTTTCTTTGCCATTGCTTATTCCCTCCTTTAAAAATTATAAAAAAAAAGCATTGCTTAATCGGTGCAATACTCAAAAACCTTTGTACATCCCGTAAAGGATTACAAATGTAAGCCATTTTTTAAATAATCTCACGATACTATATTACCACAATTTTTTTAGGATTTTGTAAGATTTTGTAAGAACTTTTAAAAAGCGGCTATTTTTTTTGTCTTAACTCATCATCAATTTCTTTTTCGATTTGTTTAATTTGATCTCTAATTTTTGAGATTAATTCGTATGTATATTCTCTTGAATAGCTTATAACTCTAGCAACTTCTCGAGTTTTAAATTTTGAAATAAACTTTAAATGATAGATAATATCATCTAAATCTTTGCTGCTTTTTAAGTCTTCTAATTTTTGATCTACAATATTCTTTCGATGTTCATACAATACTCTTTGATACTTAATTATTTCTTCACCATCAATTTTAGCTGAAATTAAACTACTCATTTTATCTGATAAATGACTACCGCTAGTTGTAACATCTTTTAATTGCGATGCCGTTTTTGTTAATTCTAATAAAATACCATCTATTATTGCTTGCGAATTTTCTAAATCTCGTTTTGCTACAATCATTTTATACCAACATTTATGATATTCTTTATACATTAATTATCACCCCTTATTTTTAAAAAAATAAAGTTATGATATGTTCTATGTATTATTTTATTCTTTTAATCAAAAATTCTTCATACAAGTAATGCTCTACCATTACTTGTTTACCTAAAAACTCTAATTTGTAGAAATCATTATTTGCAAAAATCATGATCATGTGTATATCAAGCATTTTTTCAAATTTTACCTCCTACTTAAATCTAAATTCATTTAATATTTTTGAAATTTCTTTTTTTGATTTTTGCTGATATTGTTCTGTTGTTTTTGTACTTTCATGGCCTAAAATATCAGCAACTACTAAACTATCATTATCAACATGCCCTGTTAATTCTTTCCCTAGAAGATGCCTAAATGCATGTGGATGTCCTTTACTTAAATCAACTCTAGCTTGTCCTGTGGCTTTATGAACTTTCTTCCACATAGTCTTGCGAGTCATAGGTCTTCCCTCAATTCTTGGTGATGGGAATAAATACCCTGTTTTAATTCCTTTTTCTTTTGCATAATTTAATAATTCTCTTCTTAACCATGCCGGAAGAGGTACTTCATTATACTTGCCTTTTGAATAAATTTTTATGTAATCATCATTATGTTTTGATTCTTTTAAAGATTCAATTGTTATTTCTGTGATAGCTGATACTCTCATACCTGTATATGATGCAATTAAGATAAAATAGTAAGCTACTATATCTCTTTTCTTTGCAGCTCTTAAAATTCGTTTATAATCTGTAACTGTTGGTACATTTTCTATATAATGCTTTCTTTGATATCTTAATTGTTTAATTTTTAGATCATCTCGTTTTAAATAAGAAAAATATTTATTTAGAATCACAATATATTTGTTAATTGTCGTTATTTCGTACTTTTTATCATTCTTCATATAATCTCGATAATCTTGATATGTACTTTTATCAAATGAATCTTTGTTATGATCTTTAAGATAATTTATGAATTGATTTATATTACTACGATAAACTTGTAAACTTGATGCTGCTATTTCATCATCTCTTAAATCTGTTATGAAACTTTCAATATGATTTTCTAATTCTTCAATACTCGTATAAATCACCCTCTTTCACCCGTATATATAGAGGTAACATTCACAAATAATTTTGTTACTTCTATATATCTTTGATTTTTCCTTTATAATTACTATCTTTCTTTATCTTTTTTAAAAAAAATAGTTTTTAAAATTTTTAATACTTTTTTTACATCTCTATATCATCATAATTTCCTCTTAATAATTTATCGAAATATTTTGTATCTGTATTCTTGAAATCAACTTTCCTCCCTATTTCTTTAAAATATTGAAGCATTGAATTTGCACAAGCACATGGTAAATCGCTACCATCGCAATAATCACAAGCATGCCAATATCCGCAAGCATTTAAACCATTTATAGAACTTCCTTTTCTTATCTCATCACTATCACAATATGCTTGAAACATAGCTTTCCATTTTGATTTATCATAAGGTGTTACAACACTTTTATCTATATAAATCGTATCATCGAATAATTTATTTTTTTTCATTTGGCCTCCATTCGTGGACTTCATCAATAATCATATTAGATGCAAAATCATATTTCTTTCTTTTATGATTAGTTTTATATTCTGCTCTATTACTATACATACTATATATTAAATCAACCTTTGATAATGATCTAGATGGCTGTCTTCCTCCATAAATAATTAGTTTTTTCCCACTTTCTGCTAATTCTAGCAAAGCATCAAGATACCTAATTTCAATCGGTAAAAGTTTAATTTTATAAATTTTTAATATTTTATTAATTTCTTTTAAGTGCTTAATATTTGTCAAATTACTCATAAATATCAATTCCTTTATGCAATTCTATTTTCATTGTTCCTACACATCCAATTGCTTCTGTAATTATTAAACTATCTATCACATATATTGAATTATCAAATAAAATTGGCTGATTTGTATGATCTATTTTTAAATATGGAACATTATATTTTTTTAATATTTTATAAGCTAATTTTATTAATAATTTTTTCATTCTATAAATCCCACCTTTACTAATTGAACAATAGTATCATCTAATGCTCCATCTAATCTTGTTAAGTTAACAATTCTATTTTTGGGATCTATATCATAAAAATTCTTATCATCATCAGAATTATTCAAATAAACTTTTTTTACATAGTGGCCATCTGTTTTTTCTGTCATAAATTACCTCCATTTAAATATTTTTTTCCAAAAATCATACATTGAATTATAAATGTTATAAGCACCTGATGAAATCATTTCTCCAATTTCTGTAGCTAAAGGTTCAATAAATAAAAACATTGATTTTAACAAACTAATAATTATATAAATTGGAGATAATAATAAAACAATAACTTTTTTTAAATTCATATACTATTCCCTCGTATTTTATTCACTATTAATATTTTCTATATTATGTGATTTTTTTCTCTTATCTTGGTATTCCATTGTTAATTATCACTATACTCACCATCTTTTCTTAATATAATCATATAATTTTTTTCATATAGTCCTCACTAAATCATTATTTTATAAGTTTCTCTTAATATTTTTAATTCTTCTTCGCTTATAACAGATGATATTATGCTAAATGCTTCTTGATTAGCCTTTATTTCTTTTTTTAATTCACAATTAGACTTAATAAGTACAAATATAACAATCAATAATGCAATAACCATAAATTTATACCTCCATATTATTTTCGATTTGATGGCGAATTACATACCAAATTTCATTAAATTTCAAATTAGATTCTTTTTCTATATGGCTCATAATTTCAATGAATAGACATCTATTATTTTTGTATGAATCAATAGAATCAAAGGCTTCTATTGGTGGATCTATTCTTTTTCCGTTTCTTCCTATTCTAAATATTAATATCGGTTGAAATAAACCAGATGCAATCATATTTCCTGGATATAACATTTGTATTAATGTTCGCCATTCTTCATTTGTCAAATCATGAGGATCTTTTAAAATTATTTCTTTAATGATTTTTTTACTATAATGATAATATCTATAATTCATTTCTATTAATTCGTAATTTTCTTCACTATCATTCATATATATTCCTCCTTACTTTTTTATAGCCGAAAATAAATCACCTACTGTATATTTCCCATACTTTTGATGAATCTCCCAAGCTATTTTATTAGCTTCGTTTCTCTGAATACCTTTCTTTTTCTTCTCAATATAAACATAATTTTTGGTACTCTTGAGTAACACTATAAATCGTTTCTAAATCATTGCTTAAATCTTCATCTTTTTTAAAGCCAAATTTTTCAAATTCTTTTAAATCAACATCATCACGAATTTTTAACATATTATTACAACCCTTCTATTAATTCAAGACATAAAAATATATAAAACATAAATATTATTGTTAATAAAATATTCATTGTTAATATACTAATTAACAATCCTATTGCGCAAACAAACAACATTGTAAATAAAAGTGGCTCTTTTATTATATTAAAAACTTTTGTAATTGTAATTTTAACTGCATTCCAACTTTCATTTATAAAATTTAACATATTTACTTCACTTCTTCATTCATTTTCTGAATTTCTTGTTTAATTTTTTCTTTTGTAATTGTTTTTATGATTTCTTTTATTTTATTATTTGTTTCAATAAATTCATTTTCAGTAATAATTTCCTTTTTATATAATAATCGAACTATTGTTTCTATGTTTGATTGTGTTTCTATTTGAAATTTAGCTTCTTCAGTATTTAAATATTTTTCAATTTCTTCTTCAACTTCTTCTTCATAATATTTCATTAACATTCACTTCCTCACCTTGTAAAATTATGGTGCAATTCCTATATCCCATTTGTATTCACCATCTTCTTCATATTCTTTAACAAATTTATCATATCCATCACCTAATAATTCTCTTAACATTTGGTCTATTGTCCACATTTTATGATGTGCCCCATCAATTTGAGCATATTGATATGCAATTTCCGTTGCTTTATCGATTCGTTGTTGTGCTTTCAAGGATTTGATTATATCTTCTCTCTTTATTTTCCAAGTGTCACAAATTTTATCATCTATTCTAGTAGTCATTTCAGCTACGGCATCATTTATTTTTAAATTACATTCAGCACCTATTGTTATATTACCTTTTGACATTTTATTTATCTCCTATCTTATTAAATTCATTTTTCATATTTTTCAATTTTTCCTCAAGCAATTTAATGTTTAACTCATTTATCTCTTTTTGTTGCCTTTTTATAATGTTTTTATGTCTCATACTTTCATTAAATTTAGTTGCAATTTCATTTAATTGCATTTTACTAAATAAATCTAAATCATTACTATCATAGCCAACTATTTGAATATTAGCATCATCAAACCACATATTCTAATCTCCTATCTTATAACAATTATTTTCAACTTATTCATTTGCTTTAAAATTATAAATTGGTTTTATAATTTTAATAATATCTACTGTATTCCCTATACAATCAATTATTTCTTGCATTGATTTATAAACAAATGGTGCTTCATCTATTGTTTCTTCATTTACTTATGTCGTATAAATACCTTGCATTGATTTTTTATAATCTTCCATATTTATAATTTCTTTTGCTTTAATTCTAGACATAATTCTACCTGCTCCATGTGGTGCAGAATTATTCCAATCATTATTACCTTTTCCAACACCAATAATACAACCATCACGCATATTCATAGGTATAATAATTTTTTCTCCTAATTTAGATGATATAGCTCCTTTACGAACAATATTATCTTCAAAATTTATGTAATTATGAATACATTGAAAATACCAAAAATCTTTTTCTATTACGTCTTGCGTAAATAATGATGGTTCAGTAGGTATTTCTCTTAATCTTACACTATTATAACCTCTATAGTATGGTAACTCAAAATAATTGCATAATATTTGTTGAGCTATACACACTCGATTATCTTTAGCAAATTCTTGACATATTCTCATATCGTGTAAATAATCTCCCCTATCTTTTCCCTCTAAATAGCATAAATCTTTAGGAAGTTTAGTTTTTCCATCATATTTTTGGCTTATTTCAATTAAGGCACTTTGTATTTCTCTTTGTCTACCTTGTTCTTTATATTCTTGAATCAATTTATCCTTTTCTTCTTGCATTTCATTTTTATAAGAGCAATATTCAATAGCTTTATTTTGATATATTTCACATACTTGTTTTCCTAAATTTCTACTACCTGTATGAATTACTAAATATTTATTATTATCGTCATCAATATCAATTTCTATAAAGTGATTGCCACCACCTAAAGTTCCCATTGACTTTTCTAACCAATTATCTTTATTTTTTAAATTTTTTAAACAATATAATTGTTCCATTTCCAAAAACTTGTATTTTTGATTTTCATGAACATTCATGCCACTTGGTACATATTCATGGATAACTCTATCTAATTTTTCTAAATCAATATCTATGTTGCCTAATTCAACACATAACATCCCACAACCAATATCTACACCAACTATATTAGGTATAACCTTATCTCCTAAATCACCTGTCTTTTTCTAATTTCATTTTATTTCACTTCCTTTTGCTAATTATTTTCAATTCTCTTTCAATATCCTTAAAAACTTTATTCATATCATCAACAGTAGAATATACTTTAACCATAGATAAAATTGATTTTTTTAAATCATTGTTTTCTTGTATTAATTTATTATTTTCAATACTTAATCTCATATATTCTGCTTTATAATTTATCTCAATAGTTTTATTTTCCATTTTTACTTCTTTCTAATATTTTTTCTAATTTCAATATTGTTTGTATATAATCTTCTTCACACCATTTAAACCTATTTTCGTAATTATGAAATTCCTTTAAAAATTCTCTTGCCTCATCAATAACCTTGTCTTTTTCTTCTAATTGGTGTTGTAAATCTTTAATGTAAATTAAAATCACATCAGTTTCATACATACATAATCTTAAATCCCCTGGGTGCTTTCTCCTATAACCATTTATTGAATATGCTAATTGAGTATGACATTCACTTGAATATTCATTTAATTTTTTTATTACTTCTTCTTCTTTATTCATCTAACCACCCTAATTCTTTGCATTTGTTATATATTGCTTGTAATTCTTGCATATTAATTTTGTCAAAAGTTGTTTCAATAGTTTTTGATTTTTTGTAAAACCATATATATTCGTCCATTATTCCTTTTCCGTAGCAAATACAATCTGAATATTCTATACAAGATAAATCTAAATCTTCCAATGTAATATCTTTATTCATTATTATTCTCCTTTTTTAACTCTTCAAAAATCAATTGCTTAGGTAATACCTTCCAACAAAACCAACTTACATTAAACCAATTATTATTTTTATTTGTAAAATTGACTCTAGAATCTAAAACCATAACTTGTATATCATTTTTTCTAAACATTTCACCTCTAGCTTTACCTTCTAATGCTGTAATAGGTAATAATAAACAAAAAGGCTTTCCATATTCATAACATTTTTGTAGAAATTCATTTTTAAGTGAATATGGAGGATTAGTTATAATCATATCAAAATGTTCTTTAGGTATATATTCAAAGAAGTTTTCTTTTTTATCAGTAGATATAACTTTACAACCATGTTCTTTTAACAATCTTGTTATTTCACTTTTACCATAATCAGTACATTCCCATACAGTTATATTTTTAGGTATATATTTTAATAAAGGCTTTATAGCATAAGAAGGTGTATATATATCATCAAATTTTGGTTTTTGTATATAATCAATCATTGCTTTTTTCATTATTTCTTACCTTCTTTCAATTCTTGTAATTCTTCTAAACATCTTTTAAATGTTATAATTTCAATTAAAGATAATTTTGGTGAATTAATTTTTTCTTCAAGCCACTTTTCTAATTTAGTTAAAATATTTTCATAATATCTTTTTTCTTTTTTTTCTGTTTGAAAAGCATTATGTACTATATTTGTATATGTATTTTCAAATTTTATTTTTTTATTTTTTTCTTTTAATTCTTTATTTTCTTGTTGCAATTGTTCAATATATTTTAATAACATCTTAGCATTTTCAATATCGATATTATATTCTATAGGCATTACTGTAGTTGTTTTAAAATTAATAGCCGTTTGAAATGCCAAGATTGCCTCTTGTACTTCTTTACTCATCTTTACCACCTATCCTGTTATAAATCTAAATATCCATCTATAAACATATAAACTAGCCACAAAGCACAAAATTAATAATAATATACTTAAAATTGTACTTATAATTGTTATAAATGTTTTATTTCTTAATAATCTTTTCATTCTTTACCACCTTTATTTAAAATATTTGAAAATATATTTTGTATTGTATTATTTAAGAACAAATCATCGATAATAATCAAAAACCATGTTGCAACAAACATCAATGAAATGTATAAAATAATCAATAATATAAATATGAAAATATTCATTGTTTACCACCTTTATTAACAAAATCTAGGACTTCTTGAAATGCTTGTCTTTTAGCTTTAAAATTGTTTTGAGCTAGTATATCTTGCCCACCTACATATTCTTCTTTTATCTTCTCTTCCAAAAAAGAAATAAGTTGTTGTTTTTCATTTTTTGAATTTTCAAATGCTTTTGCTAAAGCACAAACATAATATAATTGTTGTTCATTAAAAGTTTTAACAATTTCTATTTCATTTGCATCATCAAATATTGGTATTTTTATTTCTACATATTCTTTTTGCATTTTATTTTTCCTCCAACTTTTTTATTTTAAATTCATCATCAGTAAGTGGTTTTAATTTTTGTATTAAATGTAAGCATAATGTCATATAATCTTTAACTTGTTCTTCATTTGGCAATCCATCTTCATATTCACTAATTCCTAGAAGTGTATCACAACCACTACAAGAGCCATAATAAGTATTAGTATATAAATATTCATCTACACAGGGTTGATATGTATTTTTCGGTATAATAAATATTTGCGTTCCTTGATAATCTCCATCATCAATAACTGTTATTTTTTTACTATCATAATCTGGTAAAAAATATTTAACAATTAATTTAACTAATTCTTCATAGCTATCATATTTTTCTTGTCTTGTTGTTTTAAAATATTTTTTTAATTCATGTTTGTACAAATACCAATTATTAATTATTTCTTCTTTAGTAATTTTTATCAATCCTTTCTTTTAAGTATTTTTGATTTTTAATAATTGAATTAGTCCATTTTCTTAAAAGGTCGAGCCCATCTTCTATGCTCATAAAACCAGTATTATCTTTTTCTTCTATATTTTCCCACTCATCATTTTTATTTTTTTGCTTAAATTCTTGTTCTAATGTTTCTACAACTTTATAAGCCCATTCATCAAATGTAATATCAATTATTTCTTTATCTTTATCTCCTAAATATCTAGAACGATAGTACACCCAACCTGTTAATGACGGATAAGCATAGTAATAGTTGTCGCATCTTCTTGCTAATACAGGTTTATTAATACTTGTATCAAATTTAAATCCTATTGGTTCATTGTCTTTAATTCCTAAATCTACTAAATTCTTTTTTTCATCATTTTCTTTTGATAGAATTTCAACTGTATCATTTAAAATATTACCATTATATTCTTTTTGTTCTCTTCTAAACATTATTTACCACCTACTTCTGTTTCAATTTTTATTGGTATAATGCTTTCTGGTTTAAATACTATTTCATAATCATATTTAGATACTTCACTATATTCTAGTTGCTCAACTGTATAGGTAGTTTCATCTGATAATCTTAAAAAATGTTTTTGATATTTATCTTCTCCTACTTTGCAAATTACTTCTAATTGTTTATCATTATTGTCTGTTTCTATTGAACAATTACCAATTATTTCAAATAAATAACTATTACTTCTTAAATTAATAAAAACTATTCTCCTTTTTACTCTAAAATAATCTGCTTCTTTGCTTACATTATATGAAGCCACATCTGAATCTCTTCCAAATGCACATCCCGTTACTCCTAACATTACTAATAAAATTATTACTATTATTATTTTTTTTCTCATTACCTAATCACCCTAACTTTCTAATGAATACACCATTCTTTTTCTCTTCCTGATTTTGCGTTTCTATTGTAATAATCTTCTCTATATTTTCCATTTACTCTATCTATTAAAATATCTATAGTTTTTAAATCTATGTTTAAAATTTGTTTTGCTATCTTGTTATCTTTTTTAGAATCTTCTATTTTTTTATTTCTAGCATAATTTAAAATTCTTATCATATCTCCTTTTTCATATTCACTGCACTTTATCGTTACCATTTTTATTCCTCCTATAAAATAATTAGCTTTTTACTGATTAAGACCTCTTTTTTGAAAATACATTTCAATAATTTCTTCGTTTGAAGTATATATAATTTCATTTTTATTTGTATATCTAACAACTATATTGCCACCGTAACCATCAAAAACTTCAAATTCTTTAATACTCGAATTATATGTTGTTTTAGCCTCTACAGTTCTCGATCTAGATACACGAGCTGAATACCAATATTTTTTATTTCTTACAAATGCTGCAAGATCTTGTCGCCATTGTTTTTGATTAAAATTTATCTCTAACTTTTCAGCATTCCAACTACTATTGTATTTTTTCAATTTCTTTCACCTCTTCCTTTTCTTTATTTTTGAAATTATTAAATTCTTTCATAATTTCCTTTTTAAGTTCTATTTTTCTTTTATCTGACTTCTTTACTAAATTTAAATCATTTTCTAATTCCTGGATTTTCTTTTTAAGTTGTTTTATTTCATACTGTGAATCATAATATAATTGTTCATAATCGATCATTTTTCGCTTTATTAGTCTTATCTATTACCTTTGCTACCATAGAGGCTGTTTTAGTTAATTCTTTATCTTCAAATCTCAAATGTCGCTTATTCATAATAAGTTCTTCGGAATTAGAAACTAAAATTAAATTTTCAATATTAAAATTAAATCTATTTCCATCAGCAAATATTACCTTATGCTTTGGCGGAATTTTTCCATGATGCATTTCATAGATTAATTTGTGTTTAGGTACCCAATTTTTATTTCCTTTGCCATCGCAAACTTTTACACATAAATAACCAAAATTAGGATTACTTCCAGAATATCGCATTCGTTCTGTTCCGATATCTAAAGCATTAGATGGCTTATTTCCTTTTTTAAATGTTTTTTGACGACTTCTCTTTTGTTTTTCTTTTGACAAATAATCATCCCATTTTTTACCATTATTCATTGGAACATGACCTTTTTTAATACATCCATCGTTACGAGCTGGCTCAAAAATAAATCCATCTCTTCTCTTAATTCTACTTTTTAAATTTTGGATATTATCTGGATTAGAATTGATGCTAAATATTTTATTAACTTCATTAGACAATTCAATAGTAGATTTTCCTTTATGATTTTTTTTAATATAATCAATTATTTCTTGAGAATACTTAATTTTTTTGTTTTGATTTATCTTCATTTAGATTAACTCCTAATAACATTTTAGGAACATCTCTTGAAACTGTACCATACTCGTTTTGTTCATGAATTGCTTTAAGCATCAAGCTTGCGTTATTTATTATTTTTTCGCTTACATCTGACAGAGCTTTTGCTCGATCTAATTCTTCTTGTAAGTCATCACCTTTTAAATCTTCATCACCTAATCGCTCTAATTCTGCAAATAAATGATCATTTAAATCCAATAATTTATTTTTTGCCATTCATTTCACCTCCACAATACATTCTTTATTTAAAATTAAAATTGAATCACAGTCCCAACCATATAAATCCCAATATAGTTGTCTATCTTTTGTAACTAAAAATTCTATTGCATCATAACTATTTTTTATTTTTTCAAAATCAATCAGTAGCATGCAACAACTCATGTCATATTTGCCTTGAACTGGTAATTTTAAAACGACTTCGTGACTATCTATTTCTAAAATGCGTGCATCTTTTTTTAATTGAAATTTAAAACTATTAAATTCGTTGCATTCAACAAGTTTTTCTGATTCGTTCCATTCTTTCCAACCATATTTTGAATTTAGAGATGATGCCCATAAACCACCAATAGGCTTATTAAATAATTGATTTTGAATCTCAATAAATTTATCTTTTTCAAACTTTTTATGACCATAATGTATATATATATTATCCATTTAGAATCTCCCTAAAATTTTGTAGCAAAACAAACGAAATTTACTATCATTTTCTTCTAAATCGGTATCTCTTGTATGATCTACAAATAAATGCATTTTATATAACAAATTATGAGTTTCCATTCTTGAATCCAACTTTTATTATTTCTTTGAAATTTAATACCATTTTTAGCTGATATATTTCTTACGATATTTAAAATAATTAACATACTTTTCGTATTTTTTATTTTTGAAGAATCTTTTGTTATTTCAATATTTACACCTAAAATATTTTTATTTATAACTCCTATCACCTCATATCAAATCAAATATTGTTAGCTGTTTTCCCTTTTTTATGAGTTTGATTTTTTACATAAATCACATTTATCCTTAAACTTACTTTTCAATTCCACTACCTAAATTTTCTATATTAGTATTCAAGCCAAGAAATTCGGCAATATTAGTTATTGGTTTAAAATATCCAATATAATAAGCAATATTTGTACCATGCTCATTTATAAAATCATATACAGTTTCTTCATCACAAGCAAAACAGTATCCTTTTTTACAAACTACAATATATTTGATATTACTCATTTGAATCGCCTTTTATTTCGTTTTCTTTTAAGACTTGCTTTTATTGTACGAATAGCCCTCCTAGTTTTAGGAATTCTAAAATCTTCACGAACAAATTTTTCTTTACTTCTTATAGTAGCTTTTGGAACAATATCATGTTTTTTAGCAAGTTTCATAAAATCATTTAATCTTTGTAATTTTTTCTCTGGTGTACACATCATATTTAATATTTGAATATATTTATTATCAAACCAGGATTGATCGTATTTTTTACATTTCATTAGATATATCCTCCTCAATTTTTCTTATAAGTTTTAATTTTGCTTTAATATCAACATACTCAATAGCATTATTTTTTTGTTCCTCTTTAGGTAATGCTTTTAATCGAGTTTCTTCTCTTAATAACATGTTTCGGTGGGCTCTAATAATCATTTTTAATCTTTCACATTTAATTTGACTACTTACTGATAAATCTTTCATTTCTTTGTATCCATCATTTTTTCCTAGAAGAAAGCCTAATACATAAAATCCTAGAATAATCAAAATATAAATAATCGTTAATAACACCACTTTTACCATATTTCCTCCACATATTTATTTACTTTTTCGATAGTTACATCTAATACTTCTAGTGTTACATTAAATATCTCAAAACATTCTTTTCTATCATCAAAACTAACTATAATTTTTAAAATTTCTTCTTGTTTTACTTTTACATTAAATAATGGACTTTTTATTTTTAATATTTTTGATAAAATATACTCTTCTAATTTTTTAGAATCAATTAAAATTGACATATCAGCTGATTGCTTATTAAAATCTTTATTTTGTATATAATGTTCCACTTGGTTCCCCCTCCCTCAGATTTATAAATTCTGATAATATTAAATTTTCGATATATTTTCTTATATCTGCATTTAATGGATGACATATATCCATAAAAGTTTTATCTTCTAACATTCTTGACGGCATTGCACAGAACATTTTATTTTTTGTATTAATTATTCTAATGTCATGGACAAGAAATGATCCATTTATTACAATACTTGCTGTTCCCACGATATTAGAATCTTCATTTTTAATTAATTTCTTAACTCTAATTGAAGTTACTTCAAATCTGTTCATCTTCTTTTTCCTTTCCTATTGCCAAATAAATTATAATCTTCTAATTCTTTACGAGTAGCGGAGGTAAGTTTTCTCTTACTTTCTTGAATAATTTTTTGCAATAATTTTTTAATTTCTTTATTTTCTGTTTCATATTTTTTGATTTTTTGTTCTTGATATCTTATTTTTGAATTTAGGCCACCTTTACTTGAAGCCAATTTTCTTTTTTTTAAAACTACATCTTGAAGTTTTAAAGTAACATCCTGATACTTATTCATAAGATCCAAATATTCTTTCTCACTTTTGATTTTATACTTTTCATGCTTTTCTTCAATTTTACTTAATTTATTTTTCAAAACATCTTGTTTTAATTGTAACTGTATAATATCACTATTTTTGGTTTTAATAATATTTTCATATCTCGTTTTTTCTTTATTCCTATTAAGACGCATGTGATCTAGTTCTATATTTTGCTGTTTCCAAAGTTCTTTATATCCAGAAAATTTAATACTTATATTTTCTTTAAACAAATCAACTTTTAAAGATAGCCAATCATTAAAACTTCTAAACATAATTAATTCCTTTCTTTAAATATTAAAATTAAACATTCAACTAAATATACTTTTGAAAAAAATTGATATTTTAAATTTTTTTGACATTATATATAGCTATCTTAATTTTTTAATCATGTTCATCTTCTTCAAACCAATTATAATCAAATATTTCCGTATCATCTTGAGAATCTAAAGATTTTTCTTTTTTACGAATTGCTGTTAGACCGTATAAATCATTTTCTTTTATTTCATCTAATGTTTCAAAACCTTTTGCTTTCCAATTTTTTAAAATACCTTCTACGTAAGCAAATGTTGCTTTACGATTCATAACTGCTATTGAAATTGCATATTTTAAAATTTCTTCTTTATATTCTGACGACCACAGACTGATTTTTTCTAACTCAATTGGTGATAATAATCTCCCAAAGTTAACTTCAACATAGTTATATATATTATCTTTTTCTGTTATAGTTAATAATTTATTATTATTTTCTTTTTTTATTTTTTCTTTTATTTTTTTTTTCTTTATATAGCATTCCGTTTGCAATGCGGTCGCATTACAATTGTTTTGCAATTGAATTACATCTTCATTATTTTTTTTCCAACGTTTTAAAGCATTTTCTCGATTTTTTTGTGACTTACTTTCTATTTCATTTAATCTATTCAAAACACTTTGAGAGTAAAATTTATTCTTACTATTTATCTTAAATAAATTAAAATTTTTAATTAAATTTTTAATTAAATTCTCATCAACTCTTAATTCATAAGCTAATAATTTAATATCATCAAGTGATAAATACCCGTTATTTTCATATAAACATTCGATAATACACCAATAAAGTCCAATGCCCTGTATTCCTAAATTAGCTATTACTTTTTTTAGCTTAATATCATTTCTTGCATTAAAATCATGTGAAAAATAATTATTTACTTTTTTCATTACACCACCTCTCTTAATTTGTCCATATATTGATTTACTCTCTAATCTTTGATATACTAAAGAAGTAAATTTACATAAAATTTACAATTTTACAATATAGAATTATGAAGATCTGCGTTTTTCTCATAATTCTTTTTTTATTCAACATTTATATCGCCCCAACAAATTTTTAATCCATATCTATAACCTTTACATATGTTACCATTTGATTTAGTATATTCTGGTCCAATTGTTAAACTCATAAAATTGTAAATTAACCAAACTATAATTAAAATTACGCCTAATGCAATAAGTACGTTCTTCCAATTTATTCTCAAGTTATTATCTTTTAAATAATGTTGAATTGCTAAAATTATTAAAGTTAAAATGATACCTATTATCATTCCTATTATGATTTTAAACACTTTGATACCTCCAAATTTTTTTACATAAAATATTTTTATTTTTTCATCTGCGTTCCTCCTCTATGATTTTTGTAATCGATAAGAAAGTTTTATTTTTTCTTGATTTTCATATAATATAATTAGGAATTTTATAATATCTTCTCTCTTATCAATTAATACATTTTTATTAGTAGTTTCTTTACTTTCCATAACTACCTCCGTAGAATTTTCGTGCTATTTTTATAAATTATCTTCTTTGATTGTTTGGATTTTCCCAACTTTTTGCATAAAAAAATATTTAGGGATTTCCATTACATCAATATCCAATACATCTGATTCGACACTTCTTAATATTTCGTCTTGATTAAATGGTGTTCTATTACTTAATTTATTTGAAATTGATGTATCAGATAAGTTTAATAATTCCGCATATTTCTTGATAGATCCTAGTTTTTCAACAATTCGTCCTCTTAATTTGGAATAATCATAACTTCTTTTCATTTTATCACCTCCGTTCAGTTTGGGTTTTCCCAACCTAGTTTAATGTTAGCATTAAATTTTTTTCTTGTCAACAAAATAATTTAACTTTTCCCAACTTTTTTTGTTTTCTATTCAATTTATGTTGTTTTTTCCCAACTTTTTGTATATAATAATTTATGAGGTGATGACAATGCTAGTTGACACATTTGCTAATCGATTAAAAAAAATAATGGATCTTAATAATATAAAATCTATTGAACTATCGGAAAAAACTGGTATTAGCAAATCGCAAATAAGTCATTGGATTTCTGGTACTTATAAAGCAAAACAGGATAGTCTAACATTGTTAGCAGAATTTTTTGATGTAGATGAAATTTGGCTTATGGGTTTTGATGTACCAATGAAAAGTGAAAGAAAAAAATTAACTGAAAAAGAAGAACAAGAATTATTAAAAGATTTCTTAAAAAGAAAGGGTTTCTTAGACGATAACGAAGAAATGACAGAAGATGATTTTAATAAACTGATAGAATTTGCAAAAGCCAACAAAAACTTTATTATGAAAAAATAAAAAAAAGAATATTATAAATAGTATTCAATGTAGTACAGCAATATTAAAGGATCTATTTTAAGATCTAAAATTTCATAATAAAAATAATAAAAATCCATTGCTTTGCCTCCCCCTTTCTATGGGATATATTATATAGTATATTAATCTAAACTAAAAATGAAATATAAAAAAGACCCATTGCAGCGAACAATGAGTCTACCCTCAAAAAGAGGTACACAAATAAAAAATAATCTAGCACGAAAATTCTTTTTTGTGTACCTCAATTATAACATTTATTAGAAATTTTCGCAATAATTGGGAGTGATTTTAATGACTAAAATTAATAAAAATATAAAGGATAAAATAATACGTGTTGCAATATACATTAGAGTATCCACAGAAGAGCAAGCAAAACATGGTTACTCTATTGAAAGTCAAAAGGCTAGACTTATTGAATGGGCTAATAATCATAATTACCAGATTGTTGATATTTATGCCGATGAGGGAAAATCTGCTCGTACAAAAATATCTAATCGTAAAGAACTTCTTCGCTTACTTGATGATATCAAATCTGATAAAATCGATAGGATTATTATTTGGCGACTTGATAGATGGTTTCGTAATGTAGCAGATTATTATCGTATCCAAGATTTATTAGATAAATACAACGTTGATTGGGAATGTTCTGATGAAGAATTTAATACATCTACATCTAACGGTCGCTTATATCTTAATATTAAATTATCTATTGCTCAAAACGAATCAGATCAAACATCAGATAGAATTAAATTTAATTTTGAAAATATGGTCCGCAATAAACGACCTATTTCTGGTGCGCTTCCTATAGGCTATAAAATTGAGGGAGAAAAGCAAAATAAAAGAGTTGTTAAGGATCCAGAACTAGCACAAATGGCTATTGATATGTTTGATAAATTTGAAGAAACACTTTCTCTTCGTGCTACTACTAAATATTTACATGATAATTATCCGCAACGACCTATACTTTATGAAAGAGTTAAACACATGCTAAAAAATAGTATGTATCATGGTGTTTATCGTGGAGTTGAAGAATATTGCGAGCCCTACATTTCAAAAGAACGACATCAAAAAATAATAGATTTAATTAATAAGAATCATAAATCTAATACGCATTCCGACCATCTCTTTATTTTTTCTGGTCTTATTAAGTGCTATTGTTGTGATAGAAGAATGAGTGGTTCAAGAGCCTTACGAAATCATGCAGATGGTACTCATATTCGCTATGGCACTTATAAATGCTGCTATCATTTTCTTGATTGTCGATGTTCTAATAATCATACAGTCAATGAGGATAAATTAGAAAAATGGCTTATTTCTAATTTTTTGATTATGCTAAACGATTATGTTATTTCTGTTGAGTCTGTCGAAGAAAAACAAGGTACAAATAGAGATATTAACAAAATAGAACGATTAAAAGATAAATTAGAGCGTCTTAATGAACTTTATCTTGATGGCCGCATTACAAAAGAGAAATATGACAACGATTATAATGCCACTCAAACAAAAATACAAGAATTGGATTCGAGTGATATTTCTATAAAAAAAAGAAACTTAGAAAAATATAAAAAAATACTAAAATCTAATAATGCTTTGGACTTATATAATAAACTTACACGTGAAAATAAAAGATTATTCTGGTATGAGTATATTGATCATATCGTTCAAGATGAAGAAGATCCTTTAAATAATTGGCATGTTTTTTTTAAATAAATCGTGTGCGTAACACTCAATGTCCATGAGTAAGTACCAAAAAATCTATTTTTTTAATCCCTTTACTTTTTAAATATGGAATTGTTATATTTGATACTATAGAGCTTTTACTTTTCTTAGCCCATTTTTTACTTGTATAAACTACCTTACCACCTGTATCAATCATAATAGTTTTGTTTTTACTATGCATAATGAAACTATCACCTTGGCCAATATCTAGCATTACTAAATAATCACTATCAAAAATTGAATAAAAAAAGTAATGAAATATTAATATAAGGAAAAATATAATTAAAAATATCTTTTTATAGTATTTCAAAAACATAAAAAATAAAATATAATAAATAAAATAAAAAGAGATATTTATTTTACCAAATATAAATTTAAAGGTATCAATACTACTTAAAAATAAAGAACTTTTCTCTAATACTAATATTAAAAAATTATATATGAAACCTAGAAATGGTAATATTAAAATAATAATTGATAAAGGAAATAGAAGTAAAGTCACTAAAGGGACAAAAAATAAATTATAAAATATACTCAACAAATTTATTTGATTAAAATGATATAAAGTAATAGGTAAACTAGAGAAAAAACTAATACTAGAAGTAAAAAATAAATTTATAAAATATGAATTACATTTATTTAAAATATTGCTTGATAATATTAGCGTAAAACTTATTAAAAAAGAATATTGAAAACCAACATCATATATATAAAATGGATTTATTAAAAGGGTTATCGAAAATGTTAAAATAAACAAATAAATATTATCTATATAAAAATAATAAATTTTGTTAATACTAATCAAGACAAAAAATAAAAAAGCTCTCATTATGGACGCAGAAGATCCAACTAAAAATAAGTAAATAAAAAGAAATATAGATACTATCAAATATCTTTTTTCTTCTCTAATTTTAAAGGCATTTAAAATATTTAAAATTAAAGAAGTAATTATTCCAACATGCATACCACTAATTGCAAATAAGTGACTAATACCATTCTCTCTAAATGAAGATATAATTTCTTCATCTATATAAGTTTTATCTCCTAATAAAAGAAGCTTTAAATATTTACTATTTTTAAAATTATTAAAATAATCATAAATAAAATTTTTAAAAAAATAAACAAAATTATTATTATCACTAATCTTAATAATGGTATTAATTTCTAAATTATAAAACATATTTTTTCTCATTGCATATTCTTGATAATTAAAAATGTTTTTAGTTGTTGTTTTAGTAATTTTAATAAACTTAGCTTTTAATTCTATTTTATCTCCCAGTTTAAAAAAGTATTGATATTTATTTTTTTCTTTCAAATTCTTAAAAAAATAATTAGCCTTTACCATTTCATTATTTTTATCTTTTAAAGTAAATTGTAAAAGATCTCCATCAATTTTAATATTAGTAATAATACCAATAAACTTATTACTTTTAGAAGTATAATTACTTCTATGTATAGCATTTATCCTAATTATAGAAAATAATATTACAAATAGAAGGAATATATAATATAAATAATTACAAAGTAATATTTTCCTTAATCTTATCAAAGATACTATCTCCTATACCATCAATATTTTTAAGTTCATTTATATCAGAAAACAAGCCATGTTCTTCTCGATATTTAATAATATTTTGGGCTTTGGCTTCCCCTATTCCTGGCAAGGTTTGTAATTCTTCTAAAGTAGCATTATTAATAGAAATCAAATTATTAGAATCTGAAAACTCATTATTTGTTTCTGTTTCATTAGATTCAATGCAAGCATCGTTTCTAATACCTTCGTAACTATTTTTACAATTATCAATTACTTGTTCCATAATTTCAGTTGTCTTTTTAAAATCTTCAACTTCTGCTTTACTATAAATTATAATAACCATTTCATCTTTTATTTTTTTACTTAAATTAATAACTGTCGTATCACCATTTTCAGAGAGACCACCAGCCATTTGAATAACATCACTAACTCTATTTCCTTCTTCTAAGGAATACAAACCAGGATTTATAACTTCACCTTTTATATCTACTTTTAATATTTTTTTATTATTAGTATCTGTTTTATTAGTAGCTGTTTTTTTAATAGCAGGGGTCTTTTCACTTGAAAGAACTACTTTTTCTTTTTTGACTGATTTCTTAAAATTCTTATTAAAAAAGAACAAACCACCTATTCCACTTCCTAATATTAAAAAAATTATCAAGCAAATAATTATTTGTTTTCTATACCGATATTTAAACGACATATTATCAACCTCCAATAATATTATTAGAGATAAAATTAAAAATTTGAAAAAATTATTTATTTTAATTCAATAAAAAATAGTGAATTTTAGCACTATTAATTATTAACTCTTTGGGTAACCATAGGAGTATTATTATTAATTGTTTCAAATGTATAACCATTTTGCTTGCAGTATCTTATTATATCTCGTAAAGCATTTTTGGTGTATTCTTTTATATCATGCATAAGGACCATATTTACCCTATCATAAGAAAGATTAGAAATAACATTTTTATATACTTGACTACTTAAAGTGGTTTCTCCAGCATCTCCACTAGAAATATTCCAATCATAATATCTATATCCTTTTTGAAGAACATCTGCTGTTAAAGTAGACATTATTCCTTCTTTATATCTTCTACTTATAGTATTGCTACTTCCTCCTGGAAAACGAATAATCATCGATTTGTATCCTGTAATATTATAAACTCTATTTTGAACACTTTCTAAATCATTATAAAAAGCATTAACAGATGAATAAACAACAGAATAATTATGACTTGAAGTATGAAGTGCAACAGTATGTCCTTCATCATATTCACGTTTTATTAAATAATCAGGGCCACTATTTGTTACAAAAAACGTAGCTTTTACGCCTTCTTCTTTTAAAATATTTAAAATTTCATCAGTCACACCCAATTTAGGTCCATCATCAAAAGTTAGATATACAACACCCTTTTTTTCTTTTTCCAATACATTGATAGTTTTTTCTTCAATGGTTTCATTTAATGCATCATCTTTAACTTTATATTTTAAAACGTAACTACCAACTTTATTAATATCATAACTCCCTTCTATAACTACCTTGTCTGTAATATCTAAATCACAATTATCAAAAGCAACGTAATTTTTATCATTATAGCTACTTCCAACTTCAATATTAATAATTTTATCATCATTAAATGTAATTACAGGTTTTACTATATCTTTTTTAAAGATATTTCTTTTAATAATTGTTTTATTACCTGAACTATCTTTTACAGAATAAATATACTCAGTATCATTTTTAACTATTTGAACATTCTTAGTAATATTACCATCATAATTATCGATAGCCTCATAGCCATCCTCTTTATAGCTACTATTAGGACAAATATAAGTATTTTTAGAACCAGATAACATAATAACAGGTTTAGTTTTATCTTTTACTACAACAATTCTTTTTTTACTAGTTCTAAATATTCCATTTTTATAATAATATTCTATTTCATAAGTGCCTAATTTATTAGAATTAACTCTACCTTTTATTTTTACTTTATCACTATAATCTTTATTATTAACTATTAATTTATAACCAGGTTCTTTATATTTTTCTTTATAATTTAAATTTATCTTTTTAGAAGAATTAAGTGTTAGTTTAGGAGCACAAGTAATTGATATAATTATACCAAAGCCAATTAATACTATAAAAATAATGCTTATTATTAATTGCCAAGGATATTTTTTATTTTTAACCATATCTAATTTTTCATTATTATCAATATTACCCTCATCAGAAAAATTATCAACTGAAATATCAATATTTAATAGTTTTTCATCTTCTTTTAATGTTTTAAATATTTTTTCTTTATCTTTATCTTTTATTAAATTATTATTTTTTTTATTTTTCATCAAAATACTCCTAATTAACCTTATTATACATTTTTATTATAAAATAATCTATAAATTTTATACTTAATTTTAAGGTGATTTTAAAAAAGAAAAAAGCTAATAATCATAGTTATTACTTAATTTATTATAATACTAATAAATGCTTTATTTAATATTGTCATAACAAGATTATAAATTAAAAAACTATCACAAATAATCTTGCAATAGCCTATATATAATTATTATAAACTTATATCAAATCTCGCTTCTTCTATTTCACTAGCAAAAGTAGTGTCAAATTCTAAAAGAGATTTTTTGATAACATCTGGATAAATATTTTTACTATTTTCAATTGCTTTTCTAAAATCAAGAACATTTACGTGATCTCTATTCTCAAAAAGAGCATATGAAAACGCCTCTTGAATCATCGTTAAAGTAACATCTGGATATCTTGATCCTATTTCATAGATTCTTTTATACTCACTAGTAATATCTGTTAAAAATTCCATCAACGTTTTTTTAATAAAATTAGAATACAAGAGCTTTATTCCCGTTCTCTTTTCTATTTTAGGAATAGTACCAAGACATATTTCAATATTCTGCTCTCTTGTTGGCTCTTCTACAATAACTTTCTGAAAACGTCTAACAAAGGCTTTATCTCTTAATATATACCTTTCATACTCTTCAGTTGTTGTGGCTCCAATTACTTTAATATCTCCTCTATCAAGACCAGGCTTAAACATATTAGCAAAATCTAGACTTTCTCCTTTAGAACCCATTAATGTGTGAATTTCATCAATAAATAAAATCAAATTACTATAATCCTTTAACTCTTCAATTAAGTTTTGAATTTTCGCTTCCTTTGTCACTGGATCTATACCAAGTAAAGCTGATGTATTTATTTTAATTATTTGATATTTTTTCAAGCTATCAGGAACATTACCAGTTTGTATTAAATATGCAAAGCCTTCTACAATCGCAGTTTTACCAACTCCTGGTTTTCCAGTTAAAATAGCAGATTTATCGGGAGTTAACAATATAAGCATTAATTCTTTTAATTCTTTTTCTCTACCAATCGCTGGATTTGTAATATATTCCTTTTCATTAAAATTTTCACCATATGTTTTTATAATACTAATTCTTTTACTTTTAATATCAAAATTATCACTTTGATTTATAGTATTATTCAAGTAATTAAAATCTTCATTCATTATAAGCACCTCAATTTTGCATTATATATCTTATGTTATACAACTATCATAATTTTATAACTTAATTGTATCAAAAATTTAAAAATTAATAAATACTTTTAAGCATATCTTTAACAGAAACATAAATATATGATATTTTATACCAGGTTGCAAAATCAACTATACCAGTTGATGGTAAAGAAAATATTTTTTGAAATGTTTTTACAGCTTCTGTTGTATCACTATTAAAATAGCCATTAGCATCTTTTATTAAATTAATTGCTGGATAGCTTCCTCCAATATAATTTAATTGATTTTGAATAATTTGAACATCATTACTACAATCCCCCTCTTGCAAAGGGCTACCAGGATAAGAATAAGGATATTCTTCTACTGTTGGTGCATTTACAATATCTACATTACCATAATAATATCTAAGTATTTCCAAAGCAGTATAACCTTGATCTCCTAAATATTTAGAGCCCCATTGACTAAGATAACCAGCCTCATTTGTAGTTGCTTGATAATGAGCAAGTATTGGCTGAGGTAAATTTTTAGTTTTGATATAACTTGTAAATATTTCATCTACAATATTAGAGATAGAATCAAAAATAGTTCTTCCTCTTGTATATTTTTGATCATATGTAGTAGTAGATGTAACTGTAAAATCATATCCTTTAGACAAATACCATTCTGTATAAATTCTATTTAAAGTAAAAGAAATAATGGCAATTACATTAGCTTTTATAGTTTCTTTTGGCCATGTACTATATATTTCACTACAAGCAACATTTTTTATATAATCAGTAAAATTAACAGTATAATTACTAGCATTTTTATTAGATGGGATACCATCATGAACAATTATATTCTTAGGTACTACTACTTGTTTTAAAACAAGTGTCATAATGCCATAATTACCATTTTCATCTTCGTCTTCTATTTGATTAGGATATTCGCCCCATAATGTAGGAGGATCAATGTTAACAACCTCTTCTTTTTGTAAATTCTCACTCTCATTAGTCAAATAAATATCTTGTCTTGATGTTTCTGTTGGATAAACTTCTACTCCTTCATATCTTGCTGTAGTTAAATTATCTTTTGTTACAATAACTGTATATTTACTATAAGGAATTATTTCACTTTGTTCATTTAATGAGTTACTAATATTAGGTGCTGGTAGTTGTATTTTTTCTGTTTGTCCTGATGAATCAGTATAAAGTTCTATATTAGTATTTTCTCCTATTACTTGTACTTTAGCATTATATACTGGTTGAGCAATATTATCTGTATAGACATTAACAATTAAATATCCTATAGAATCATTATTCATATATTTTTCACCTCTTTATATTATATTCTAGTTATTTGTAACATACTCTTATTATTTTTTATATAATATTAATAGAGGTGATAAAATGTCAAATTATCCTACTTTACAATTAAATGACACTGGTAATTATGTAAAAATAGCCCAACAACTTTTAAAAATCCTAAATTTATATCCTGCTAGTATTACTGGAAGTTTTGATACCACAACTGAAAATGCTGTCATTTCATTTCAACAAATAAATAATCTTCCAATAACAGGAGTAATAAATTCTGAAACTTGGGAATTATTAATTGATGAAACTAAAAATGACAACAGATCTATGAGAATAGAAAAAACTTTAGAATTAAATTCTGAAGGCAATGAAGTAAAAGAATTGCAAAATAAACTTAAAACACTTCTTTACTATGATGGTGATATTACAGGATATTATGATACTGAATTAGAAAATGCTGTTAAAACATTTCAAGTAAATAATAAAATTTTAGCATCAGGGATTACAGACTCTCAAACTTGGAATACTATAAATCAAACATACTCTGCACTTGCCAATTGTTCTCAAATAGATATTCCAGCACAAACTGAAGAGTATATTGTAAAAAAAGGAGACACACTATACTCAATTGCAAAAAAATTCGATACAACAATTGATGTTATCAAAAATATAAACAATCTATCTACCAATGTATTAATAGTTGGCCAAACTATTCTAATTCCAAAAACAAGTGATGATAGCAACAAAAATGAAATAAATTATACTGTTAAAAAAGGAGATACTTTATATAGTATTAGTAAAGCATATAATATTTCTATTGATGATTTAAAAAAAGCCAATAATTTGAATACCAATACTCTAAGTATAGGCCAAATTCTAAAAATACCTAATAATACAAATAATTATATATCTTATACTGTTAAAAAAGGAGATACATTATATTCTATTGCAAATAAATTTAATATTTCTATTACTGAACTTATGAATCTAAATAATTTATCTAATAGTATATTATCAATAGGACAAAACTTGATAATACCACAAAGTGACGAATATAGAAAATATATAGTAAAAAGTGGAGATACATTATACTCTATTTCAAAATTATTCGGAGTAAGTGTAGACTCGATTAAAAAACTTAATAATTTAACTTCGAATGTATTATCGATAAATCAATCATTACTAATACCAAATTAAAAACTATTTAATAGTTTTTATTTTTTTATATTTAACAAATTTATATACTTCCATAATTAAAAGTATTGATAATGAAATTATAAATAAATGAATTAAATGACTATATGGTATAGGAGTTATTTTTAAAATATTTGCAAAAAGGTCTGTTTCCATTATAATTATTTGTAAAATTATTGATATTGCTACTCCAAAAACAATTAGCAAATTACTTTTAAGTGGTATTGTAAAAGTAGAATTTTTCTCACTTCTAAAATTAAAGACATGTATATTTTGAATAAATACCATAAGAGCTATTATATAACTTCTAACAATTTTAATTTCTACTTTCGCAATTTGAAAGTCTAGAACTTACAAATAATAAACTAACTGAAAATTTAGATAAAACTTATATAAATATGTCGAAAGGTATTATCGATGAATCCCAATATTTAAGAGTAAGTGAAAGTATAAAAAAAGAAATAGAAAAATACATTGATGAATTTTTATCAATAGAAAATCCAACAAGAGAATTAATAATAGATTTAGTTGAAAAAATATATGTTTATCAAGATAAGAGTATAGCTATTATATTTACTTTTAACAATTATTAATATAATATAATGTTTATAGGAGATGATTTTATGAAAATAATTTTTGGAACAACTAGTCAACGAAAAATCGAAGATTTACAAAGTATTATTAATGAAATGAATTTAGAATTAGAAGTTTTGAGTATGGCAGATATTGGCTGGGATAGAGGAGAAATAGAAGAAACAGGCTCTACTATTAAAGAAAATTCGTTGATTAAAGCGAATGCAATTTTATCTTTTTGTAAAGAACATAATTTTGAAAATCCAATTATAACAGATGATACAGGGTTATTTGTAGATGCTTTAAATGGTGAACCTGGCGTCTACACATCAAGATATGCAGATGATGAACTGTTATTAAACCCTAATTTACCGAAATATCAGTGTGTTATAAAATTATTAAATAAATTAAAAGGCGAAAAAAATAGAAATGCTACTTATAAATGCTGTGTTACTATTATGATGCCTAATGGTAAATATCATCAAGAAATTGGAGAAAGCAAAGGCACTATTTCAGAAAAAATAATTGGAGAATTAAAGAAACCATACTTTTATTCAGTATTTATGTTAGAAGGCACTGATGTAGCTTTTAATTGTTTAAAAGCAAAAGATTTAAATAATACATATAGATACAAGGCATTAAGAAAGTCTTTAAGAAAATGAAATGAAAATTTACATTTAAAAATATTACATAAAAAAAGGTATCAGGAGATACTTTATATAGTATTAGTAAAGCATATAATATTTCTATTGATGATTTAAAAAAAGCCAATAATTTGAATACCAATACTCTAAGCATAGGCCAAATTCTAAAAATACCTAATAATACAAATAATTATATATCTTACATTACTAATACCAAATTAAAAACTATTTAATAGTTTTTATTTTTTTATATTTAACAAATTTATATACTTCCATAATTAAAAGTATTGATAATGAAATTATAAATAAATGAATTAAATGACTATATGGTATAGGAGTTATTTTTAAAATATTTGCAAAAAGGTCTGTTTCCATTATAATTATTTGTAAAATTATTGATATTGCTACTCCAAAAACAATTAGTAAATTACTTTTAAGTGGTATTGTAAAAGTAGAATTTTTCTCACTTCTACAATTAAAGACATGTATATTTTGAATAAATACCATAAGGGCCATTATATAACTTCTAGCAATTTTAATTTCTACTTTCGCAATTTTTATTAAGAAGAACCATACAAGAAAAACAAACAAGCCAATAATAAAACCAGATATTAACACTTCTTCTAATAATTGCTTATCAAATAAATTTTCAGCAGTATCTCTAACTTTATCACTCATAATACCCTTCTCGGCTTTTTCGAAAGATAAGGCAAAATCTTGAATACCATCAGTAACTACATTAAGCCATAATAATTGAATTGCAATAAGTGGTAATGGCAAAGAAAATAATATTGATAAAGAAAAAAATATAACCTCAGCAAGACCACAAGAAATTAAGAAAAATATTATTTTTCGAATATTACTATAAGCAACTCTTCCTTCTTTAATACCACTAACTATTGATTTAAAATTATCATCTAAAATTACCATTTTACTTACATCTTTACTAATATCTGTGCCACTTCCCATAGCAATACCTATATTAGCAGCTTTTAATGCAGGAGCATCATTTACTCCATCGCCTGTTACTGCAACGAACTTTCCATTTCTCTTTAAAGAATTAACTATCTCTAATTTTTGTAATGGACTAACTCTTGAAAAGACATATTTACTGTCTACAAATTTATCAAAAGAAATATTTCCTTTTTTTAAATATTCATCTACCTCTTTACCCGTTGTTACATAATTATAATTAGTAACTAAATTTAAATCTTTTGCAATAGAAAATGCAGTAAGCGGATGGTCTCCTGTAATCATAAGTACTTTAATACCAGCATCTCTACATTCGGAAATAGATTTTTTTACTTCTTTTCTAATCGGATCAATAAAGCCGACCATTCCTATAAAAGTTAAATTTTTAATATCATCTTCAGTATAAAAATCCTTTCTAGAAACTTTACCACAAGCAATTGAAATCACTCTATATCCATCGCCAGCTAAGTAATTATTTTGTTTTTCTAAAATTTCTTTATTAATTTTTTTATTAATTAAATTAATTTTATCGCAATAAAGACTAACTTTTTCTAGAGAACCTTTTATCGTACAATATACATCATTATCTTTTTCAAAAAATGCAGCAGAATACTTATTTTCAGATTCATAAGGAATTGTACTTATTATTTTTATTTCATTATCAGTTACATTTAGTTTTTTAGCTAAAATTTTGAAAGCTATATCAATAGAATCTCCTATTTTTTTATTTCCTTCAATTTTAGCTTCATTGTTAATAAGACCATATAAAGCTATTTCTTTTACTAAATCTATATTATCATTTTCTTTATTTAAGCATTTAATTTTTCCTTGTTCTTCATAACCTATACCAGTTATTTCATAACAACACTCGTTAGGGAGTAAAATTCTTTTAGCAGTTTGTTCATTAAGAGTAAGAGTACCTGTCTTATCTGTTGCAATTACATTACAACTTCCAAGAGCTTCAACGGAATTAAGTTTTCTTACGACAACATTTTTTTTCGACATTTTAGTAGATGCTATTGAAAGAGCCATAGTAAGAGCAAGAGGTAAACCTTCAGGCATTGCAGAAACTGAAAGAGCTATTACTGATAAAAATATTTCAGTATAATTAACCTTTTTTATAATTAAGAGAATGGTTATAAAAATTGCAATACTTAGTACTAATATACTAATTTGTTTAGATAACTTTTCAATTTTTATAGTAAGTGGAGATTTTTCATCTTTCGTTTCATTTATAGTGTGAGCTATTTGTCCTATTTGAGTATTTGTAGAGGTTGCAACAACAATTCCAGTTGCTCTTCCTTTTGCAATAGTAGTACCAGAAAAAAGCATATTACTTTGATCAGATATAGATAATTCTTTGTTATTAATATTAAAAGAGTTTTTTTCAACCTGAATACTTTCTCCTGTTAAAATAGATTCATCTACCATTAAGTTCTTGGATTCTATTATTCTTAAATCAGCACTAACTCTATCTCCTGATTCTAAGAATACTATATCACCTACTACTAAATTTTCCGCTTCTATTTTACATTTTTTATTATCTCTTAGAACGCTTACTTTAAAAGTTACTAATTTAGAAAGACTGTCCATTGTGTTATTCGCTTTATTTTCTTCATAAGTTCCAATAATAGCATCTATTAATATGATAAATAATATTGTAATTGCATCTACTATTTCACCTACTATAATAGATGATATAATAGCTACTAATAATAAAACTATTATCGGATCTTTAAATTCACTAAAAAATATTTTTAAAAGGCTATCTTTTTTCTTTTTTGGCAATATATTTTTTCCATTTTTTAATAATCTAGCATTGGCTTCTTTAGAAGATAATCCTTTGTTACTAGTAAAAAGCTCTTTATATATATCGTTTATATTCTTTAAATACCAATCGTTTTTAATGATAACTCTCCTCCTATCATATACAAATATATTATATCCTAAAATATGATTAAAATAAATAAATTTATAAAGTAGAAGTCGTCTATTAGTTATTCCTTCATTACATCATCTTGATATACAATCGTAGATGTTCCATTAAAATAATTTAAGTATTTATCTAAATATTCTTTAGATGGCTCATTTCCACTTCCAAATACTTCTGTTAAATCAATAAACATTATATCATCAAAATATATTGTATTTTGAACAGTTGTATAAAATAGTCTAAACCAATAATTATCTGATTCTTTTGATATAAAAGAAAAACTTAATTTATTCCATTCCTTTATTTTTAAAGAATCTAATGTTACATTTCCATATTCAACTTTGGGTCCATCAGATCTATCTACTGCGTACATATCAAATTGACCTGGACTAACTAATTGATTTGGAATATATACAAATTCAGTTGCATAATAAATATGATCTTGTATTAAATTAAATGGTAAAATATAACTAACGTGATAATAATCAGTATCTATAGGAACTTCAACAATAAATTTATAACTATAATTACCAGAATGTTTTATATC
>CANQWY010000002.1 GCA_947627675.1 uncultured Bacilli bacterium | reverse complement strand
CAACAATCAAAATTGCTACTCCAAGTACTGATAATAATACTTGTTTTGATGTATTATTATTTTCTTTTTTATTATCCATATATAAATTTCCTCCTATCTTTATTATATACAAGTCAATTATATAATACAAAAAATAAAAAGGCAATATAATTTTGTATAATTTGACACAAATAGTTAAAATTTCACCCATTTAAGTTTTCATTAGTTAATTTTTCACCACATATATTGTATACTTATTAATATAAGAAAGGAGAGGTACTTATTCATAATAAAGCATATGCATTAAAACTGATAAAAAATAAAATAGATGGCAAAAATAATTTTACATATTTACATATTGGTATACTAACTGGATATACTAAACGACAAATAATTAATATGTCAAAAATTATAATGGAAAAAGATATAAACAGAGCACTTATTCATGGCTTATCAAATAAACCATCTAATAATTCATCATCTATAAAAGAAATTAATTTTATTAAAAATTTTAAATTAAACTATCCAAATATTAGTATACAGCAATTTATGGATATCTATCATGAAGATATTATATTTAATCAAAATAAGCAAGATATAGTAATAAAAAATAATTTAAAAAAAAGAAGTTATTCATTTTATGAAAATTTATTTAAAAAATTTAATTGGCCTAAACCTAATAGCTATAAAAATATTAAAGATTATACATATCATCCTTTACGAGAACCAATGCCTAATAGAGGCATTTTAATAATTATTGACGGAACCCCTAACGACTGGCTACAGAATAATAAAAATTTTTCATTACATATGGCAATTGATGATGCTACTGGTGAAATATTAGCAGGCTACTTTATGCCAGAAGAATGTCTTTTAGGATACTTACGTATATTAGATATTATTCTAAAAAAATATGGTATACCAGAGAATATATACTGCGATATTCATACAATTCTAAATAAAAAAGAAGAAGAACTTTTTAGGTTAGCAAAGATATGCGAAAATCTTAAAATTAATTTAATTACTACTTATACAGTGCCATCTAAAGGAAAAATAGAAAATAAAAATAGAATTATTCAAAATAGGTTGATTAATGATTTAAAAAGATTTGATATAAAAAAATATAATAAATTAAATGATTGGTTTAACAGTTTTTATGTTGAATATCTAAATAAAAAGTATTCATATAATCCTAAAAATACTAAAAATCATTTTTTATCCACAAAAAATTTAGATTTATCTAATATGTATTATATAAAAATTGAAACAGAAATGTTAGATGGTAATATTGTAAACTATAAAGATAATTTCTATAAAGTTATAAATAATGGCAAATATTTAAATATAGTAAAAGGCTACCCAGTAGTTATATATATAAATATTTTATTGGATAATGAAATAAAACTAAAATATGATGATAAATTTTATAAGTTAATTAAACTAAATAATAGTAAATAAAAAATAGTATATATTATTAAACTAATAACTAATTTTTTTGTAAAACTAAAACCTATAATTATGAGACATACTTTTTTTTATTAAATATTTAATATATTTTACTTTTCATGATAATTTAATTATTTTTTTAGTTATAATTGAAAATTGAAAATCTACTAGAATTTTATATTTTCTAGTAGATTTATTTGTTTTTTTATTTACCAAGTAGAAATAGCAAAGCGTGAACCGCGGTAGTGGATAGCATCGCCATTGCTGTAGTAGAAGCTGAAGACGCCCGCGATAACACCATTGCCATAGTAACCGCCACGTTGGAACCAAGGTTGAGAAGAAGTTACAAATATTTGATAATCTCCATAAAAACCTGCCGTTCCATCTGCATTTATTGCATCTCCTTTGATTCCTATTGTTCCTGTATATAAATTATAATATTTTCTTTCTGGCATGGAATTAAATCTAGAAGCTGGTAGCACATTATTAAAGTTCCCCATCACTCTTTCATAAGCTCCTCCTGATGTATCATATATTCCATATATTGTTCCAGTAGTACTGGCTCCGGTTCCATTTGTTTCTATATTATAAGTATATTGGCAACTAGAACTTTGACTAGCACTTGGACTTCCTCCACTACATCCTGTTTTATAACCACTATAATTGTTTATGTAAATCTCTTTATTTGCTCCTGTATAATTTGAATTACCATATTTTCCATATTTACTTTGACTTAAATATGCCATTGCTCCCCATTCCGTATTCTTTATCATATGCGTATCGTAATTTTCTCCGCTTAATCCATAATTTGTTGTTCCACTACTTCCATTTATCTGTGTTTTTATAGCATTAAAGAACGAAGATGTGCTTTGATTTGTTATACTTGTTTCATTTGGTTTTGATGTTATTACACTTATTGTTCCAGTAAGCTCAAACTTACTTATCCAGATTCCAGATAATTCTGTATTTCCTGAGCTCCCTCTCGTCGACTCTACATCACAACTGTTGCCCCAACAAAATGATGAGGGTGTAAAATAGCCTGTTGGTTCTTCTCCACTATATTTTCCGCTTCCCATTTCGGTTGTACTTGTCTTTACAAATTTGATATCAAATGCTCCGGGTGTATTAATGCTTGGGGTTGATGCTCCATCTATTTGATATCCATATGATTGTCTTAATGTATATGAGTATCTTGGGATCCATACTAACATTAAGTTTACATAACTTAAATCTATTAGTGTTCCTGCTTGAGCACTTTTGTATGTTGCTCTTTTATTTGCATCTTTTATCGTTACAGCATTCGCCCAGACTCCTCTATTATAATCATACCAATTGTTTTTATTTATATCTGCTTTTACCCAGTTTGTTCCATTATATGTTACTGGGATCATATCTCCTACTAACTCTGGTGCATTTGGTTCATTAATATAGTCTTTTGTTTCTACTTTTAGTTTTCCTTTATAATTTCCACTTCCGCTAAATGTTATTGTTATTTGTACTTTTTCTCCTACTTTTAAATTGGCTTCATCTATTGTTTTACTTGCTAATGTTCCGGTTGTTGTTATTCCGTTCTTTGTATAACTATAACTTATACTACTATTTTCTATATTCTCGATATATAGTCTATAACTTGCGTTTTCTGCTCCTCTGTTTTCTATTGTAAATGTATATTCTTTATTTAATTCTATATTTTCTTTGTTTTCTCCATATATTCCTATATATCTTGTCCCTGTTTTTATTGTTATTTCCTTTTTAGTCTCTATACTCTTACTATATTTGGCGTAAGTAACCCCCCCCCATTAGAACTATTGTTAGTATTAGGGGTATTACTAACAATATATCTTTTCTTTTTTCCATTTTCTTTCTCCTTCTATTTTATATTTAAATTCTACATCATCTATTTTTTATTTTCAAGTACTTTATTCTTCTAGCATTATCTCTAAAAATAAAAAAGACCTTACGCTCTCCTTAATTTAATCTTAATCTTGACCTTTACCATAGACGTTAACAGTAACTTTATATTTTTGAGAAGTACCAGTAAGTTCATAAGATGAATCAACCCACATTCTTAAGCGATAATATTTAGTAATTGTAGTTTGAGCACCATCATCAGCATTATTAGTAAACGAACCTTGTGCAAGTTGCATCGTTCCTGTTGGGGCTCCATATGTAGATGGTGATGATATTCCAGTAAATTTAGCAGGGCCAAATACTTCTTCATATCCTTCGTTTTGTTGATCACTATCTTCTAGATATAATCTAATACTATCATCAGAAATTGTACTTGAGGAGTCTTTAACAGCAACAACCTCATAGTTAATAGTTGTCTTACCAGTGATAGTGGCAGAAACAGTAAAATCAAAGACATTATTATCACCTGTTAAAGCCTTACCTTGAGTATCGGTCATAGGAATAGCATTCTCAATATTTATACCATTTTGACCTTCAGTATAAGACATAGTAACGGTACCAGTAGAAATAGTGTTTTCTTGAACTCCTGTTTTAGTATAAGTAAAAGCAGCGAATGAAATACCTACAACAGCAACAATCAAAATTGCTACTCCAAGTACTGATAATAATACTTGTTTTGATGTTTTATTTTTTTCTTTTTATATAAAACTAATCTAATTTAAAAACTTTACGAGCCACATCGCTAGTAATTTTCCCAACATCTTCTTTTGATATATTATGAGTGCTGGCAATTTTATCTGCAATTATAGGAATATTTTTTGAACTATTAATGGTACCTCTATATGGCTCTGGAGCTAAAAAAGGACTGTCAGTTTCCAAAACTACATTATCTAAACCAATATTTTTTACAACTTCTACTAATTTAGAATTTTTAAAAGTTACAACTCCTCCTATTCCTAGTTTAAATCCCATTTTAATATATATATTAGCAGTTTCTAAACTACCACTAAAACAATGGATTACCCCAGTAACATTAAATTTCTTTAAACAATTAATTGTATCCATTGTAGCTTCTCTAGAATGAATAACTACTGGCAATTTTAATTTTTCCGCTAACGAAAGTTGTTTTTCAAAAAATTTTATTTGCAAATCTTTATTTTCCTTATTATGAAAATAGTCTAATCCTATTTCACCTATAGCAACTATTTTCTTATTACTACTAACAATTTTTTCTAGTTCATCAATAACTATATCAAAATTTGTTATTTTTCCTACTTCATCAGGATGATATCCTATACATAAATATATATCTTTATACTTATTAGATATATCAATACTCTCAATAATACTTTTCTTATCACAACCAGAAATAATTATTTTATCAATAAAATTTTTTTTATTTTCTTCTATAATTTTATCTATATCTGAATAATAATCTTTTGAAATATGACAATGTGTATCAATATACATATAAATACCTCCTAAAACAAAAAAAACATAACTTATAAAAAATCATGATTTCTTTCTATGAACTTTTATTCTAATATAATAGAAAGTTACAACAAATAAATATATAACATCTAATATATTTCTATCGCTTTCTATTAACAAGAGTAAAAAAATACAACTTAAAGCATATATACTATCCAAATTAATTAGCTTACTAATAGTATCATCTGACATAGTTTTTCTCCTCTGTAAATTTTTTTACTACAAATTGAATATACCATAAAAAAACCTAGTATCAAAATGTTTTTATACTAAGTTTATATAAGTTGACAAAAAATATGTCTACTATTTATTTGTAATCCTCATGAAAAGTGGTTCTGGATTATTCAATTTATATTGATTATCTTTAACATAATTAAGCTCATTTCTATTATTATTTAATTGTTTTAGAATTTTTTTACTTGTACTAGGCATATATGAACTAAGTAATAATCCACATACTCTAATAGACTCTAATAAATTATAAATTACAGTTTCTAATCTATCTTTTTTGTTGTCATCTTTTGCAAGGTTCCAAGGCATTGTTTCATCAATATATTTATTACTATCTCTTAATAAATTGAATATATCATCAATACTATTAGCAATATGTAGTGAATCCATATCAGAGCAAACTTTTTCATTTAACTGATTTATTTTATTAATAAATTCTGAATCTAATTTGTCTGTTATTTCTTTATTTACAATAATACAATTAAAATATTTGTTTCCCATCGAAATTGTTCTTTGAACTAGATTACCTAAAATATTTGCAAGATCACTATTAATTCTTTCTTCTATTAGGGAATAACTAATATTTCCATCACTTGAATATGGAATTTCATGTAATAAATAATAGCGAACTGCATCTACTCCATACTTCTCAACTAAAGAATCAGCATATATCACATTACCTTTACTTTTGCTCATTTTATCATTATTCATTAAAAGCCAAGGATGTCCAAAGACTTTTTTTGGAAGAGGTAAGTCAAGACTCCATAAAAAACAAGGCCAATAAATTGCATGAAATCTAATAATATCTTTTCCTATTAAATGGATATCACATGGCCAATACTTAGCAAATTCGTCACTTGATCCATCAGGATCATATCCTATGTTAGTAATATAATTAGTTAAAGCATCAAGCCAGACATATATAACATGTTTAGGATCAAAATCAATTTGTATTCCCCAATCAAAACTAGTTCTAGTTATACATAAATCTTGTAAACCAGGTTTTAGAAAGTTATTTATCATTTCATTTTTTCTAGATGAAGGTTGAATAAAATCTGGATTTTCTTCAATATATTTTAGTAATCTATCTTGATACTTAGAAAGTTTAAAAAAATAGGCTTCTTCTTTTGCTTCTTTTACTTCTCTTCCACAATCAGGGCAACAACCATTATCATCTAATTGAGATTCTGTCCAAAATGATTCGCAAGGAGTACAATAAAGTCCTTTATATTCTCCTTTATAAATATCACCTTTATCATACATTTTTTTAAATATCTTTTTTACTATTTGTTCATGATGTTCATCTGTTGTTCTTACAAACTTATCATAACTAGTATCCATCAAATCCCAAATTTTTTTAATTTCATTTGAAATATTATCAACATATTCTTTAGGACTAATGCCTTTTTCTTCGGCTTTTTCTTGAATTTTATTACCGTGTTCGTCAGTACCTGTTTGAAAATAAACATCATATCCTTGCAATCTTTTAAATCTAGCAATACTATCTGCTAAAACAACTTCATAAGTATTTCCTATATGTGGTTTAAATGTAGTATATGCAATTGCTGTACTAATATAAAATTTTTTTTTCATAAAAACACATCCTATTCTATTATATATTTTTTAATCTAAATTTAATATTATGCTTATTTATAAAAATAAAAAGTCATTATAACATATAAGGACGAATCTAAATCCGTGGTACCACCTTACTTTATAATAACTTTATTATACACTCAAATAGTTAACGCCTATATACGATTATATTTACATATCAATATAATAGTTCCAAAGCCATAATTATTAAACAATAATATTTCTTTTCACCAACCAGAAACTCTCTTAAATTATCAGTATAATAACCTCTTCTTCTATACATTTAAATCAGTATAATTATATCATTTATAAAATTATTCTTCAATATATTTAACAAAAATATTTATAATTAAACTTAAAAACATCTTATCTTGATCATCAATATCATTTTTTTCAGAATATATCAAAACTCCTCCTATTACATCACCATTTGTAATAATGCTAGAAAATATATAATTATCTATAATCAAATCTTGTTCTATAACTTCTAATGAAGAATTCCCAATACAATTTATTTTTCTTTCCTCCATCATTTTATATAAATTAGTAGATATATTTTTATCTTTATAATTAGAAAGTTTTAAATCACCATTTGCACATATTATTTTATCCCTATCAAAAACTAATATATTTTTATTAATGATATCATTAATTTTTGCAATAAAAATATTAAACATATTTTCAAAATCTTCTACTGAAGAGTATTTCTTTAATAAAATATTATCATTAATAATACTAATTTCTAAAGGATCTCCTTCTTTTATTCTTAATGTTTTTCTTATTTCTTTAGGAATTACTATTCTACCTAAATCATCAATTCTGCGTACTATTCCTGTCGTATTCATATATTCCTCTCTTTCTTATCTATAGTTATTTTCTCTAATTTTCTTGATTTTATTCAAAAAAGAAAGAAAAAATGATAATTTAATCAATCAATTATAAATCATTAATTCTAGAATTTGTTTTAGTAAAAATATATCTTTCTCCTTGTTCTTTTACTCCATTTATAAGTGTTGTATCCTTAACTAATATTTTAATATTTATATTTTCCACTAATTGTTTTTGATAGACTGTTCTAAAATACTTAGATAACTCATTGTATATTTTATTATATTGTATATTATTAATGCCATTATAGATATTAATAATTTCATCTATTATAAATCTATTAATATTAATTTTTATTTTTTCCTTTAATTGGCTATTAATCTTTTTATTTACAGAAGATAAATCTTTTTTAGTTATCTTTATAGTATCAAATTCTTTTTTAGGATTAAAATTTGATACAGTTTTAGATAACATATCTATTCTTATATTCTTTATAAAAATTATATCTTTATTTATTCTTTCACGATATATTTCTAATTTTTTATCTAAGTTAACGGTATTTAATATAATATTTTCTCTTTTTGCTACTAATAAAAATTTATTTTTTATAATATCCATAGAATCAAGAGGTGGTTTTTTTAGCAAACTCATAATATCATCTTCTAATAAAGATAATGTATTATTATTTATAATTTCTTGTACTGCTAATTTATAATTATTTAATGACTGTTCTTTTATTTCATCTAATTCGCTCATAAAACACCTATTTTCTTTCTACTTTTGTATAGTATTTATTATAACATTGCAAAATATCATGTGCAAGAAAAAGAAGGGGTATTTATATTTTTGGTTATTTAAGTAAGAAGTATAATATTTCTAATTGATTATTGTCTTCATTGATATAATTAATTTCATTAAATCTATTAAATAATATATATAATGTTTTTCTAGCCTAATAGTATCAAGTATTATTACAAAAGTATCTCCTCTTTTTTGAAAACGAAACATATTTGTTATTTTAAAAGACTCTGTAAATAAATCTTCTATACTAATTTTATTAATTATTTCCTTGTTAAATATTAATTCAATATAATTTTTAGTCTCAATAACATTATTTAATTCTACTTTAGTTGCTAAATGTTCAAAAAATTCTTCTAACATATAAATTTCTAAATCTTCATCTATCATTCCAAAACGGTCTTCTAATTCTTTCTTTACTTGGTCTAGTTTTTCTTCACTATCAATCGTATTTATTTTTCTATGAATTTCTATTTTTAAATCTTCACTATCTACATAACTATCTTTAATATGAGTATCTACATTTAAAAGAGGTTTTACATTTTCAATATCTGTTTCGATATTTTCTCCCTTTCTTCTTTTTACTTCATCATTTAACATTTTAAGATATAAATCTATTCCAATACTGTCAATAAAACCAGCTTGTTCACTCCCTAAAATATCCCCTGCTCCTCTAATTGATAAATCACGGGTCGCAATAGAAAAGCCACTTCCTAATTCAGTAAATTCTTTTATGACATTAAGTCTTTTTGTTGCAGTCTCTGTAAGATTTTTAAATGGTTCATACATAAGATAAGCATATGCAAAACGGCTACTTCTACCAACTCTTCCTCTTATCTGGTATAACTGACTTAGTCCAAACCTATCAGCATTCAAAATAATTAAAGTATTAACATTAGGAATATCTATACCAGTCTCAATAATTGTTGTACAAACTAAAACATCATATTTATGATTAATAAATTCTATCATTCTATCTTCTAGCTCTTCTTTTTTCATCCTACCATGAGCATATACTACCTTAGCATCAGGAACAAGATTTTTAACTTTTAAAACTATTTTCTCTATATTCTCTATATTATTATATAATAAGAAAACTTGTCCATTTCTTGATAATTCTTTATATATTGCATCTTTAATAATTTGATCTTGTTCTGAAAGAACATAAGTCTGAACAGGATAACGATTAACAGGGGGAGTTTCTATCAATGATAAACTTCTAATACCAGTCATAGACATTTGCAATGTTCTTGGTATTGGAGTTGCAGTTAATGTTAAAACATCAACATTTGTTTTATATTGTTTAATTTTTTCTTTGTGTTTAACTCCAAATCTTTGTTCTTCATCAATTATTAAAAGTCCCAAATCTTTTGGTTTAATTTTATCATTTAATAATCTATGTGTTCCAATTATCATATCAATAGTTCCATCTTTTAAACCTTCAATTATTCTTGTAGTCTCTTTACTGCTAGTAAATCTATTAAATAGAGCAATATTTACAGGAAAATCTTTAAATCTTATAAGAGCATTTTTATAATGTTGATTAGATAATATTGTTGTAGGACACAACAATAAAACTTGTTTTGAATCAGATATAGCTTTAAATGCAGAAACAAAAGCAACTTCTGTCTTTCCAAAACCAACATCACCACATAATAACCTATCCATTGGTTTTGTAGATTCCATATCTTCCTTGATTTGCTTTATAGAATTTTTTTGATCTGCCGTTAATTCAAATTCAAAGGATTCCTCAAATTTTTTTTGTAAATCTGTATCTTTAGAAAAAGCAAACCCTTTTCTGCTTTCCCTTTCTGCATATAATTTTATAAGTTCATCTGCCATATCAGAAACTTTTTTACTAACCCTATTTTTGGTTTTCTGCCAATCATTACCATTAAGTTTATTTATTTTAGGCGCTATTCCTTCTTTAGCAGAATATTTATATAAATAATCTATTTTTTCTACTGGAATATAAAGTTTATCATTACCTTGATATATAACTTCTATATAATCTTTATTTACACTACCACTTTTAAGCTTTTTTATACCATTATAAATACCTATTCCATGAACACTATGAACAACATAATCACCATTTTCTAATTTATTAATATCTGTTATTTTACTAGAATATTTAAATTTAGTTTTATATTTTTTATTTTCAGTATGATTTAAAAACAATTCTTTACTAGTAAGTATAACATATTTATCACATATAAAGCCCTCATCAAAATCATTAACAATTATATTAATCTTTTCATTATATATATTATTGATATCTGTTATAAAACATTTACTATTAATATTTTTTAAAACATTTTTTACTTGATATTCTTTTAAAAAGATTATTATAGTTTTCTTATCTGTAATGCATTTATTAATAAAATTATTTATCAAATCAATTTTTTCATTAAAAGAACCTATAGTCTTTATATTATAATTATAACATTCTATAGTACTACTTATATTATCAACAGACATATATTTAATTGCATTATTATCAACTAAAGTATAAAAATCATGCATATAGTTATCTTTAAACTTAATATCAGTCTTACTTTGATATTCAAAAATTTCTTCAACAATAGCTTTATAACCAATTTCTATTTGTTCATAATCTTTATATATAGTAAATTTGTCATTTAAATAATCTGATATATTACAAATATTATTTCTGCTATACTTTGGTAAATATTTTTGTTTAAATAAATTTTCTTCTTCACAATCTAAATCAATTAAGAATTCAGAATTTGGATATATGGTAATATTAGTCATATTTGAAATTGATTTTTGAGAATTAGCATCAAAATATCTAATAGATTCAATTTCATCGCCAAAAAATTCTATTCTAACTGGGTTTTCTAAACCTAAAGGAAATACATCTATAACAAAGCCCCTTAATCCTATTTCACCAGTATTAGTAACTAGAGATTCCCTTTTATATCCAGAATTATAAAGTTTTGTAAAAAGAGTTTTAGGGTCGATGTTATCTCCTATTTTGAGATTAATTATGCTAGATAAGTATTTCTCTTTTGAAGGTAAATATCTTAAATAACCCATCAAATTTGTGATAACTATATTTTTATGTGTACTACTAGTAATCTCTTTAATTGTCTCCATTCTAGTTATAAGTAAATCAGGGCTAATTGCTAAAGCTTCACTTGTTAAAAAATCATCCATTGGGAATAGATATACATTATTAGTTAATGAAGATAAATAAGAATAAATTTTATTAGCTTCATATAGAGAGTTTACAACAACTAAAATATTTTTATTTTTATTTTCAAGTAGACTATATAGATAAAGCGAAAAAGAAGGATCTGTTAATCCTACAAGATTTTTTTCAGTTTGACTATTTATAATATCTGTAATTTTCATTAAAATCACCTGTTTTTTCTGTTATATTTGCTAATTAAAAAATCGAATTCTTGATAAAAAAAATCATCTAGTATTTCAATTATTATTTTACTTAAATTATTATATATAATAATATCATCTTTACTAAATTTTGATAAAACATAATCCTTTGTATCTATATTTTTGTTATTTGAAATACCAATTTTTATTCTTTTATATTGCTGAGTATTAATATTTAATTCAATATTTTTTAATCCATTATGTCCACCACTACTACCTTTACTTTTTAACTTAAAATTACCAATATTAAGATCTAAATCATCACTAATAATTAAAATGTCCTCTACATTTATTTTATAAAAATCAAGATATTTTTTTACTACTTCTCCTGATAAATTCATAAAACTTTGAGGTTTTAAAAAAATGACCTTTTCATTATTAATAATTGTATCAACATATAATCCTTTAAACTTAAATTTAAAATCATATATATTTTTACTAGCTAAGTATTTATCAATCATAAAGAATCCTATATTATGTCTAGTATTTTCATACTCTTTACCTGGATTACCTAATCCTACAATTAACTTCATATTCAATCTCCTAATATATTTTTTATCAATTATTTTTACTTTGAATATATTCTTTATAAATAATTGATTTGGGTACCTTTCTTTCTTTAGCAACTATTTTTATAGCTTCCATTTCACTCATATTATCATTTAAATAAAGTTCTACATGCTTTTTAATAGATATATTACTATAATCATTTTCTATACTTGTGCCTTCAATAACTATCACATATTCACCTTTAATTACATTCATTTTAGTAAGACATTGACTAATATTTCCTCTTATCTCTTCCTCATGTATCTTAGAGATTTCTCTGCTAATAGAAACATATCTATCTCCAAATATTTCTAAAATATTATTTAGTGTTTTTATTATTCTATGAGGAGCTTCATAAAAAATAATAGTGTAAGGATAATTTTTTAAAGATTGCAATTCCTGAATTTGTTTAGAATTTTTATTACTTAAAAAACCATAATACAAAAAATGAGATGCATTTATACCTGATGATATCAAAGCTGGAACAAATGCAGTTGCTCCCGGAAGGCCAACTACATTAAATCCATTTTGTATAACATAATTGCAAACAATATAGCCTGGATCGCTGATAATGGGACTACCCTGATCTGTAATTAATCCAATATTTTTATTTTTCTTTAACTCTTGTACAACATATTCTTTTATTTTATTTTCGTTAAATTCATGACAACTTACCAGTTTTTTATTTATATTATATTTTTTTAGTAATTGAGATGATGTTCTAGTATCTTCACACAATATTAAATCAACACTTTTTAGTAGAGAAAGTGCTCTTAATGTAATATCTTCCATATTTCCAATAGGAGTTGGAATTAAATATAAAGTGGGACTATTATCATAACTTTTTTGTACCATTACTACCTCCATAAAATTTCTTATAAAAATTTAATAATTATATTTTACCTTCTTTTATTTTTTTATATTCGTCAGTTTCAATATTATTTTTGTCATACATAATAAATGGTCTATCAATGATAAGTCCTGAATTACCGCATTTTATCCCTTCAATATAGAATAAACTTGGCTTAGAGTCTACATTGTCATAAACAAATCTAATATATTTAACTTCAAATTTATATTTTTTAAATAATTCCATTATTTCTACAAATCTATCAACTCTATTTACAGTTGCATAAACGGCACCTTCTTTTAATAAATTGAAAGCCACTTGGAAAATATCTTCGAGAGTAATACACATCTCATGCCTGGCAATAGCTTTATGTACATCTAAATTTTTAATGCTATTAGCATTTTTTTTAAAATAAGGGGGATTACACACAATAATATCATATGTATTATACAATTTTTTATTTTTACCAAATTCTTTTATATCACAATTATATATTTTTATTCTATCTTCTAATTTATTATATTTTATAGAATTGTTAGCAAGATCAACTAAATCTTTTTGTATTTCAACTCCTTCGATTATTGAATTAGTTCTGCGTGATAAAATTAATGGAATAATTGCATTACCTGTACCTAAATCTAGTATTTTTTTTGCCCGCTGCCTTATATTTAAAAAATTAGCAAGAATTATACTATCAATTGAAAAACAAAACCAATCATTATCTTGGTATATTTTCATATTATAATCTAAAATTTCATTTAGTACTTTCATCTTTTTCACCATAATTAGCTACAATAATGCTTTTATCATCTAACTCAATATTACAAGTATTCTTAAAAATATCTATACTTATTACTTTTCCTTTACCTTTTTCAGTTTCATAATAAGAGCCAATACTAGGAGCACCTTGTTTTAATTCTTTATATTGAAAATCTTCATACTTCAAGCAACATAATAATCTACCACATAATCCATTGATTTTGGAAGGATTTAAAGCTAAAAATTGATTCTTAGCCATATTGATAGAGACACTATTAAAATCATTCAAAAATTTATTACAACATAAAAATAGACCACAAGGTCCTAACCCTCCTATTTTCTTTGCTTTATCACGTATTCCAATCTGTCTTAGTTCAATCCTTGTTTTATATTTTTCAGCTAATCTTTTTGCCAATTCTCTAAAATCTACTCTATTATCAGCAACAAATGTAAAATATAATTGTTTTCTATCAAACGTATAATAGCAATCAACAAAGCTCATAAATAGATTTAACTTTTTTGAAATTTTTTTAACCTCTTCCAGAGCATTAATACAATCTTTACGATTTTTTTCTATAATATTAATATCTTTTATATTAACCTTTCTAACAACATTATTAGAATTAGAATTATCAATATCAGCCTCTAAAACTACATATCCATTATATAAAATATTATTTATTGAAACAATTACTTGATCTCCTTTTACTAAATCAATATTACTATTGCAAAAAATCTTATCATTACTACCCTCTATCATCACTTCTACATTTTTCATGCAATTACCCCCTCTATTTCAATAAGTAAATTATCTATAGTAAGTTTATAGTTAACGTTAAAATTCATTATATTTAAATATTTTTCTATAATTAATATTAATTTATAAATAATATCATCACTAATACTTGTAATAAATTTTACTATATCCTCCTTTAATATATTTTCCTTTTTATTTATAATATTAAAAAAATATTCTTCTATAATTCTTAAATACTTTACAGCTTCTTTTTTATCTGGAATTATTGAAAGTATTTCATTAAATACTAAAAAACCTTTATTTTTGTCAAATAATGCTAAAATTAATGTATTTACTTTATCTTCATATATTAAATCAGAATCACTTTTTAATGAAAAGATTTGACATCTAGATATTATAGTTTCTAAGACATTATAACGGTTTTTACACAACAATATTGCAATAATGTTAGGAGAAGGCTCTTCTAAAAATTTTAAAATTGTATTACCAGATGAACTATTAAGTTTACTAGCATCTTTTATAATATATATCTGTCTAATACCATATAGCGATTTATTTTTAAAATTATCCATTACCTCTAATAACTGTTCTTTTTTTATAAAATTTGTGTCAGTATCTATTATTTTCAAATCAGGATAATTATTACTATCAACTAAGTTACATATATTACATTTATTACAATTATTTTCTATATTTTTATTTGGGCAAAGAAGCATTTTAACTAAAACATTTAAAAAATTATCAATATCAGAAAAATTATTAGTCTCAATTAGATATGCGTGAGAAACTCTATTTGTTTTAATTTCTTTATTAAGAAAATTAAAAAATTCTTTTTGAATATTAAAATCCATAGCTAACACCTCTCACACTTTTAATATTTACAAAACAGTAACTTTAAAAAGTATTAATGCAAACAAACCAGGAGCTCCTAATAACGTAACAATAAATATTGTAATAATATTTATTGGAATTATTAAATTAAAATTACTAGCAATAAGATTATAACCATATAAAAGAAAAGAACTAAATACTATTTTCTTTAATATTTCTAATATTTTTTTCATATTATCACCTACAAAATAATATGAAAAAAATAAATAATTATTCTATTTCTTTTCTATCACTTAGTGCTCTTTCTAACGTTAGACTATCAATGTATTCCATATCAGCTCCCATAGGTATACCACTTGCTAATCTTGTAGTTTTTATATTTAAATCTTCTATAATTTTTTTAATGTATAATGCTGTAGTTTCTCCCTCAATACTTGGTCTAAATGCAAACACTATTTCATTAAATTTTTCTTTTCTAATTCGTTCTATTAAGGAAGAAATTCCTATATCTTCAGGATTTATACCATCAATAGGCGAAATAAGACCTTTTAAGACATGATATTTCCCCTTAAATACATTCATATTTTCAAAAGTAAAAATTGTTTTTACATCATCAACAACACATAAAATATTACTATCTCTATGATTATCACTACAAATATCACAAATATCATTTTCTGTTAGCGAATTACATATAGAACATGTATGGATCTTATTTTTAATGTCTAACAAACTATTTTCAAAAAATTCAATTTCTTCATCTTCAAAATCTATAACAGAAAATGCTAACCTTTCGGCTGTCTTTTGACCGATTCCTGGCAAATACTTAAAAGCCTCAATTAAGTTTTTTATACTATTTGGATACATATGAATTAAAACAATCCTGGTATATTACCATATTTAGACATTTTGCTTTCTGTCATTTTATCTACTTTTTGCATTGCTTGATTTGTTGCAACAACAATCATATCCTGTAGTATTTCTATGTCGTCTTTATCAATATTATCACTATTGATCTTGACCTCTAAAAGTTCTTTTTTTCCATTAATTTTAACTTTAACAAAAGAACTTTCACCTTCAAATTCTGTTTTATCAATTTCTTCTTTTATTTTCATCATATCTTTTTGCATTGCTTGTGCTTGTTTCATAATTGCTTGCATATTCATATATATCACCCTTTCATTTTTAGTATATTTCTACTATATCACCAAATACATCTGAAATGCTATCATTATTTTTATTATTTGTATTATTTTCTATTTTTTTTGTTTTATCAAACAATAGTTCTGGTTCTTCTATATATTCATAACTAATGTTATTTTTCTTATTTTCTATAAAATCTTTTGCAACCTTATTCCAATCAGAATCAGAAATAATTGCAATTTTTTTATTTATATTAAGTATATCTTTTAAAACAGATTCCATTTTCTGATAATTAACAATATTTGTACTTACTACTGAGTCATATTCATAACTTATTACTATATATTCAGAACTACTTAATCTAATCTTTCCTTCTAATAATGCACAAACTAAATAACCAATATTTTGATCAAAAACATAATCATTTAATTTACTAAATTCATTTATCATTTGTTTTAGTTCGTTTTTTGTTGCATCTATAAAAGTATTATTTATTCTAACATTCATTATATCTCTTATATTACTATTTTGTTCATCTAAAGAGTTAGTAATATCTTTTTTTTCTATTTGTTTGTAGTTAATTGTATTTTTTGATTCTAATAATGTTTCACGTGAAACATTATTATCACTCGAACTTTTTTCTGGAATTATTTCCCGGGAAATATTTAACTCATTATTAAGTGAAGAAATAAAATCTAAAAGAATAATTTCAATATAAATATTAGGATTAGAACTTTTTTTAATATTTATCATTTTTTCATTCAATAAATTTGCAAGCATTTGATATTTATTAGTATTAATATCATTATTATCTGTATATGCTCTAATTAATTTATCCTTTAAATATTCTAATGATTGCATCATAATTTGAATTAAATTTTTACCTTTTAAATTCCAATCGCATATTTGATCAATAACATTTTTTACGTCCTTAGAAAAAATATAGTTTATAAAACTTTCTATTTCAGTTACTGTAACTAGACCATTAAGTTGTAAAAAATCATCTAATTTTATATTATCTTCACCATATGAAATTAACTTATCTAAAATACTCAGTGCATCTCTCATTCCGCCATCAGCAGCTAATGAAATTTGCTTTAGTACTTCTAAATCTATATTAATTTTTTCCTCATTACATATTTTAGATAAATTATCTATTATATTTTGTTGTGTCATTCTAGAAAAATTAAAACATTGACATCTAGATATAATAGTTTCCGGAACTTTTTGTATATCAGTAGTTGCCAATATAAATATAATATGTTCTGGTGGTTCTTCCAGTGTTTTTAATAAAGCATTAAAAGCTTGGATAGTTAACATATGTACTTCATCAATAATATATACTTTATATTTAAGTTGATTAGGAACTAAATTAACTTTATCTCTTAAATTTCTTATTTCATCTACACCATTATTAGAAGCAGCATCTATTTCTATAATATCTAAACATTCGCTACTATTTGATATATTGCACATAGAACATTTTCCGCAAATTTCTCCAGCATCATTATCTAAGCAATTTACAGCTCTCGCGAATATTTTAGCAGTTGAAGTTTTTCCTGTTCCTCGTGGACCTACAAATAAATATGCATGTGAAATTTTTTCGTTTTTTATAGAGTTTTTTAATGTTTTAACAATAACGTCTTGTCCAACTAGTTCAGAAAATTTTTTAGATCTATATTTTCTATATAACGTTTGATACATATATTTATTTCACCAACCTAACAGATTAAATTATATCAAAATTTTATCTAAATATACATTATTTTCTTATATCTCTAAAAAAATTACTTAACAATTTATTTATTTGTTTTGAAAAATATCCGTTATTTATTTGTACTTCAGGATTAACATAATCTTTCTGTAAAATCAGCTCAATTATTTTTCTATTATTTTTATCGCTATTGCTTAGGCCATAATAAATTTTTTTAATTCTGGATTGTTTTATTGCACTAGCACACATAGGACAAGGTTCTAAAGTAACATATAGCTCACAATCTTCTAAACGCCAATTTTTTAGTTTTTTTGAAGCTTTTTCTATTGCTAAAATTTCTGCATGTGAAGTAACCATTTGATTTTTTTCTTTTTTATTATAAGCTTTTGATATAATGTTATCATCTTTTACAATTACAGCACCCACAGGTACTTCACCTAATTTTAAAGCTTTTTCTGCTTCTGCGATAGCAATAAGCATATATTTTTCTTTCATATTTCCTCCAAAAAAAAGTGCACATAAATCTATTGTGTTAAGGCTGCTATCTTCCGATCCTGACCTGTTTCCACATAAATTTATTGCACGATTACATTTTATAATAAACTATTAAAAAAAGCAATTTATTTATATTATCTATTTCAAAATATTTCCCGGGAAATATTTTTTTTATTTAATAACTGCTTATTTCTTTATGTTTCACGTGAAACATTATAATTATTTAAATTATTTCCCGGGAAATAATATCCTAAAAAAACTTAATAATAAGAATAAGAAAAAAATACAATGTTTCACGTGAAACGTTAATCTTTAAAAAATATCAAGTTTGAATTTATATTTTTTATTAATACTAAATAATGATAATATTTTTATAAATGAATTGATTTCTTAAAAAATATTATCAAATTATTTTTAATTAAAAAATTAAAATTTGAAATTTCTATAAATAAAAAGTTTTAAATTATTTCCCGGGAAATAATATCCTAAAAAAATTTAATGATAAGAATAAGAAAAAAATACAATGTTTCACGTGAAACGTTAATCTTTAAAAAATATCAAGTTTGAGTTTATATTTTTTATTAATACTAAATAATGATAATATTTTTATAAATGAATTAATTTCTTAAAAAATGTTATCAAATTATTTTTAATTAAAAAATTAAAATTTGAAATTTCTATAAATAAAAAGTTTTAAATTATTTCCCGGGAAATAATTTACTTAATTATATATTGTACATAATTTATAGATTCATATAAAATTATGATTAATATATCTATATAATTCAATGAAAACATCTCAATTTCATTTATTATATTAAAGTTTGACAGTGCCAGCTACCATTTAGAGCTTTTTTAATATACCAATTATCTTTGTCACTATTACTTACCCGTAAACATGTCTATTCATTCTAACTTCTTTAATCTTTTATTTTATCTTCCAAATCTTAATCATATATATTTGATCTATCTATTCTTATCCTTTAAATATTTCATAAAAGATAATACACTAATTTTAGTGGAATTTTTACTAACATATGTATAATGATCTGGATATGCCGCACTTTTACTATTACAACTACTTTATATTCACATAGCCTTCACACCAAAATATAGAAGAAAGGTAATATATAGAAAATTTATTAGAGATATTGGAGTATATTTAATAATACATGGTGATATTGACAATTCCATCTCGCATGAAAAAATGAACTTTTATCATTTTTTTGCCTCTAAAATAAATTCTCCTCTGATTTTAGATTTTGATTGGCAAACCATTATCTATTATATCAAAAGGTGATTTAGTTTTTTCACTAATGCTATCACTTCTTCAACTATCACCAGCATAACAGGGATTTTTATTATGTTATGTGGTAGGAACATAATAAAAAAAATTTAATATTTATTTAAAATTATGAAAATTCATACATCCATGTTATAGCTATTTTCTCATTATGAAAATTATTTTCATAATGAGATAGAAATAAAATATAAGATATTTTTGCTAAGTAAATTAGAAAATCAATTTAATTTAATAGAACATTTGTTTATAATAGATTTACTCTTAAAAAGAGTTTTTTCTTTGAAGCCTGCAAAAATTGACAATGCCAAATACCATTTAGATCTTTTTAAGTATGCCAATTTTACTTATTTGTAAACTAATAACTAATATTTATATTATTTCAAATGTACTAATATAATAAAAATGATTACTTCTATTCAGAAGTAATCTCTTTATTATCAGCATCTTCAATAGTATCAATGCCTTGACTTTCTTCCTTAGCTACTATTGCAACAGTTGAAACAGTTTGATCATCCTTTAAATTAATAAGTCTAACTCCTTGAGTCGCTCTTTTTAAAACAGATACCTGAGATAAAGGCATTCGCATTATAACACCACTATTGGTAATAATCATTAAGTCTACCTCTTCTATATTATCAATAGTTTTTAAAGACACAATACTACCATTCTTATCTGTCATATTTAGTGCTTTTACACCTTTACTTCCTCTATGAGTCAATCTATATTCATCAATCAAAGTTTGTTTACCATAGCCTTTTTCTGTAACAATCAAAACATATTGATTTGGTTTCACAACTTCAGATCCAACAACATTACTTTCATCTAATTCAATACCTTTAACTCCACTTGCTGTACGTCCCATTGACCTAACTTCATTTTCATTAAATCTAACCATACGTCCATTACTTGCACCTATAATTATTTCATCATTTCCAGAAGTTTTTCTAACACTAATTAGCTGATCATCGTCTTTTAAAGTAATCGCAATTTTTCCGCTTGTTCGTATCGAATCAAATTCATTAAGAGGTGTTCTTTTTACAAGACCATTTTTTGTTACAAAAATTAAATATTTGACTTTTTCATTTTCAGATGAAATATTTATCATTGAATTGATTTTTTCTTCTTTATCTAAAGATAGTAAATTAATAATTGGTAATCCTTTAGATTGTCTAGCAAATTCAGGAATTTCGTATCCTTTTAATCTATAAACTCTACCAAAATTTGAGAAAAACAATAAATAATCGTGAGTCTTCATATTAACTAAACTCTCAACAAAGTCTTCTTCATTAGTTGCCATACCCTTAATTCCTACTCCTCCACGATTTTGTGTTCTATAAACATCACTTTTAACACGTTTAATATAACCTTTATTTGTTAATGTAACTATAATATCATCAACTGGAATTAAAGATTCGTCTTCAATATATTCAATAGCAGTCATATCAATATTAGTTTTTCTTTCATCACCAAATCTACTTTTTATATCTAACATTTCCTCTTTTATAATATTTAAAATTTTTTCATCGCTTGCTAATATGGCTTTTAGTTCTTCTATTTCTTTAAGCAAAGCATTAAGTTCATTTTCGATTTTATTTCGTTCTAATCCTGTTAATCTTCTAAGTTTCATTTCCAAAATAGCTTGGGCCTGTGCTTCGCTTAAATTATAATTATTAATTAAACCTTTCATAGCTTCTTCATCACTCTTTGAAGATTTAATTAATTTTATAATATCATCTATATGATCTAAAGCTATTTTTAATCCTTCTAAGATATGGGCACGCTTTTCAGCTTTATCCAAATCAAATCTAGTACGGCGAATTATAACTTCTTTTTGATAATCAATATACTTAACTATAATATCTTTAAGACCTAAAGTTTTAGGAACACCTTGATCAAGCATTAAAAATATAATTCCATAATTAATTTGAAAGGAAGTATGTTTATATAAATTATTAAGAACTACTTGAGGATTTGCATCTCTTTTTAAAGTTATTGTTATTCTAACTCCATCTTTCAAATCGGTATGATAATCACTAATTCCCTCTATTGTTTTATTATGAACAAGTTCAGCAACTTTATTTTTTAGCTCAAGTGTGTTAACTCCATATGGAACTTCATCGACTATAATATAATGTTTACCATTTTCTTCCTCTATTCTTGCCTTGCTTCTAATAGTTATAGAACCACGACCAGTTTCATAAGCCTTTCTAATACCACTATTTCCTAATATTGTAGCACCTGTTGGAAAATCTGGTCCTTTAATATATTTCATCAAACCATCCAAATCAATATCAGGATTATCAATATAAGCAACACAACCATCTATAACTTCACTTAAATTATGAGGAGGAATATTAGTCGCCATTCCAACTGCAATTCCCATTGCACCGTTTACTAAAATATTAGGGAATCTAGCTGGAAGGACTTCTGGTTCTCTTTCAGTTTCATCAAAATTTGGACTAAAATTAACAGTATTTTTATTAATATCTCTTAAAAGTTCTAGAGAAATTTTAGAAAGTCGAGATTCTGTATAACGCATTGCAGCGGCACCATAACCCTCAATATTTCCGAAATTACCATGTCCATCAACCAGCATATATCTATAAGAAAAATCTTGAGCCATTCTAACCATTGCTTCATATATAGAAGAGTCACCATGAGGATGATATTTTCCCATTACATCTCCTACTATTCTAGCACTCTTTTTATGAGGTTTATCAGGTGTATAACCAGATTCATCCATTGAATATAAAATACGTCTATGTACTGGTTTTAAACCATCTCTTAAATCAGGTAAAGCACGTGATACAATAACGCTCATTGAATATTCAAGAAATGAATCCTTAACTTCTTGTACTATATTATTTTTTTCTAATCTATCTGCCATTTTTATACCTCCTAAATATCCAAATTTTCAACATAAACAGCATTTTGTTCAATAAATTCACGACGTGGTCCAACTTCTTCACCCATAAGTTTTTCAAAAACCTCATCGGCAGCCATTGCATCCTCTACTGTAATTTGTCTCAATACTCTTTTTTCAATATCCATTGTTGTTTCATTAAGTTCTTCAGCATCCATTTCCCCTAATCCTTTCATACGATTAACGTCGCGTTTAGTATTAGGTGGAAGAGATGCTAAATATTGATCGCGTTCTTGCTCTGTTAATACATATTTTATTGTCTTTCCATGTTTGATACAAAATAATGGAGGTTGAGCAGCATAAACATGCCCAGCTTCAACTAATGGTCTAAAAAAGCGATAAAATAAAGTTAAAAGTAAAACTCTAATGTGACTACCATCAACATCTGCATCAGTCATTATAATAATCTTATGATACCTTAATTTACTTAGATCAAATTCCTCACCAATACCAGTGCCAAATGCCGTAATAATAGTTCTAATTTCTTCATTTGACAAAGCTCTGTCTAATCTAGCTTTCTCAACATTTAAAATTTTACCTCTTAATGGAAGTATAGCCTGAGTAATACTATTACGTCCCTTAATAGCAGATCCACCTGCCGAATCACCTTCTACTAAGAAAATTTCACTTTCACTAGGATCTTTACTTTTACAATCAGAAAGTTTTCCATAAAAGTTAGTAACATCTAAATCTCCCTTACGTCTTGTTAATTCACGGGCCTTTTTTGCTGCTACTCTAGCTCTTGATGCTGTCATACTTTTTTCTATTATAGTCTTAGCTTGATTAGGATTTTCCATTAAAAACCTCTCAAAGCTATCACTAAATATTTTATCAGCAATTGTTCTTACCTCACTATTACCAAGTTTCGTTTTTGTTTGACCTTCAAATTGAGGATTTGGATGTTTAACAGAAATTATCATTGTAATTCCTTCTCTTACATCTTCACCTGTTAGTGGATCATCTTTTTCTTTTAAAAGTCCGCTACTAGTCGCATATTTATTTAAAATTCTAGTTAAAGCACGCCTAACACCATCTTCGTGTGTTCCTCCTTCAGGTGTTGTAATATTATTAACAAAAGAATAAATAGCAGCATTATATGTCTCATTATACTGTAAAGCAACTTCTAATGAAATTCCTTTATCTTCCCCACTCACATCGATTATTGTCTCATGAATTGGAGTCTTATTTTTATTTAGCATTTCTACATATTGTCTAATACCACCTTCGTAACAAAAACTATCATTTTTTTCCACATCTCTTAAATCATATAATGTTATTCGTAAACCTTTATTTAAAAATGCTAATTCTCTAAGTCTAGTTTTAAGTATCTCATAATCATATATAGTAGTATCTGTAAATATATCTGGATCAGGTTTAAAGGTTACAACTGTACCCGTTCTATCATCATCACAATTATCAATTACTTTTAAATCATCTTCTGGATGACCACCATTACTATATCTTTGGAAATATACTTTTCCATTCTTATAAACTTTTACCTCTAACCATTCACTTAGTGCATTAACAACGCTTGCTCCAACACCATGTAAACCACCAGAAACCTTGTAGCCACCGCCACCAAATTTTCCACCGGCATGTAATACAGTATAAACAGTTTCAACAGTACTTTTATGAGTTTTTGGATGAACATCAACTGGAATTCCTCGTCCATCATCTTTTACTGTAATGCTATTACCTTTATTAATAGTAACCTCAATATGCTTACAGAAACCTGCTAAAGCTTCATCTATTGCATTATCGACTATTTCCCAAACTAAATGATGAAGCCCTCTAATGCTAGTAGAACCAATATACATACCAGGTCTTTTTCTAACTGCTTCTAATCCCTCAAGTACTTGAATAGCTGAGGAATCATAAGTTGTTTCAACTTTTTCTTCCATATCCATAAAATCCCTACTTTCTAATAACCTTTCCATTATTTACTTCAAATATATAAGCATCAGCTAAATACTTTTTTTGAATACTTTTTAAATCTGTAGTTGTAATAACACTTTGAATACCAGTAGCAACATAATTTAATAGTTTATTTCTCTTTTTTATATCAAGTTCACTGAAAATATCATCAAACAGTAACACAGGTTTAGTCATACACTTTTTCTTAAATATATCAATCTCAGATAGTTTATAACATATAATAGAAAGTTTTTGTTGGCCTTGAGATCCATATTGTTTTAAATCTTTTTCATCTAAAATAAAGGCAATATCATCTCTATGAGGTCCAAACAAAGTAATACCATAATTAAGTTCTTTTTTGTAATTGGTCTTAAAAGTATTTTCTAATATATTTTTAATAGTATCATAATCAAAACTTTCTATATTTATATTTGGAATATATTTTACAAACAATCCATTTTCCCCCGCAATATTAAAATATATTTTAGAAATAGATTCATTTATAGAATCTATATATTCCTTTCTCATCATATAAATAACAATAGCTTTTTCAATAAGTTTGTCTGTAATAATATCTAAATATTTTTTATCTGCTAGACCACTAGTAAATAATACTTTCAAGTATTCATTTCTTGACTTTAAAATTTTATTATATTCATTATAAGTATTCAAATATTTCTTAGATAGTTGACTTAACTGTATGTTTAAAACATTTCTTCTGATACTAGGAGATGATTTTATAATTTCTAAATCATCAGGCATAAATGAAATTATATTTAAATTAGAAATATATTCAGATACTTTTCTAATCTGTGTTTTATTAACTACTAGTTTTTTGTTATTATCTAAAATTTCCACAGATAAATCTCTTAATAATTTATTATCTTTAACTTTTCCTTTTATTATAGCTTTTTCTTTTCCAAATTTTATTAAATTATTTTCTAAATTAGCTCTATTTGATTTTGTTAAAGCTAGAATAATAATTGACTCTAATATATTAGTTTTTCCTTGAGCGTTACTGCCAATAAAAATATTCATATTTTTGTTAAGAGTAATATTTAATTTATCATAGTTTCTAAAATTTATTAAATTAATTTTGCTAATTTCCATTATTCACCCTAAAAACCACTCATTTTATCACCTATCCCCTAGATCAGTATTCCCATACATACGACTATATTATAGCATAAAAAAGGCATTTATGCACGAAAATTAACAATTTTATACCATCTTTACTAAAAAAATATATAAATTTACAATTATCATTAAAATATTGAACAAACATATTTTCTTATTTAATAAGATTTCTATTTACTTTATATTATAAAACTATATATAAAAATAAAAGAAAAATCGCATTTAAGCGATTAATATTAGTAATTACTTTTATAACTAAATACAATTTTATATCCTATTTCTATTATTAGATTTATGAGTTTTTAATAGATAAGTCAATCTAGTTGCTCTATAAATTTGATTTTCAACCGACCTATATGATAAAGGAACAATAAGCTCTATTCCATTTTCAAAAATGATTTTAGTTGTATTATATTTTTCTTGATTAAAAGTAACAATTTTATTAACTGCAATCCATATACATTCACTATCCTCAGGACTAGATGTTGGAAAAAAGACAATATCACGAGAGTCTTCAATTACAATAGGTAATTTATAACTAGCACCAATCATTGATTTTGAGCCTTCTTTCCTTCCTAAATAACTACTGCCAAAATATTTACAACTATGATCTAAAATATCAAAGCTACTACAAGACACAATATAATTTTGATTATCCTCCAATATTTTAGAATTTCCATCTTTTAAAGATATAACTGCTAATGTTCCATCATTAATTTCATATTCTTTTTTCATATTTTCTCCCCCTAGAAAACGACTTTTTTCTCGTTTTCTAAACAAATAATAGCATATTTCTTAGTCGATATTTATCGTATTTTGTAGGATAGACTAAAAAAATAAAAAGATCTAGTTGATCTTCTTAAATATTGTTTTTAATATGTTCTTATAGGTAAAACTAATTGGGTTAAAGTTTCTTCTTGACTTGATTTTAAAATAATTGGTTTTATTTCTCCAACATAATGAATTTCAACAGTTTCTGTGGAAAAACTTTTTAATGCTTCCATCATATATCTAGCACTAAAGGAAATTTTTATATCATCATCAACATTTTTACTTATTTTCATTTTTTCTTCTACTCTACCTATTTCAATAGAAGAAGATTTTAAAATTAAAGTATCACCATTAGTTTCTAATGTTACAACGTTCTTTTCTTTATCACTAGTTAAAATACTAGCTCTATCTATTACATCATAAAAATCACTTAAATTAGCAGTAATAATCATATATGAAGAATCTGGCATTAAATTAGCAGTATTTGGATAAGTTCCATTAATTAATCTTGATTGGAATAAAACATTTTTATATTTAAATAAAATTTTGTTATTAAATATATGTACTTCTACTATACCTGAAATATCTTCATCCATTATTCTTGTAAATTCAACAATATTGTGACTAGGAATTACTATATTATAATTTTCTTCACTTGCTTTATCTAATGTAATGACTTTACGTGCTAGACGATAACTATCTGTAGAATTGCATTCTAAAATATTACCTACTATATTAAAATTAATTCCTGTAAGAACTGGTTTTGTTTCTTCATTACTAGATGCGAAAGCAGTTTGATTAACAATATCCTTAAATATTGAACTATTGATATCAATTTTTTTCTTACTTTCTTCTAAATTAATAGAAGGATATTCATTTTCATTAATACCATTTAAATTAAATTCACTGTTTTCAGTATAAATTAATATTTTTAATTCATCTATTACTTCTATATTTATATATTTATCTGGTAATTTACGAACTATATCTAATATATATTTTCCTTGAACTATAATGTTACCTTCATCTTCTACTTGAAAATCTTCATTATCATATCCTTCAATAGTAGTTTGAATAGTAATGTCATTATCAGATGCAGTTAAAGTTAATTTATTTTTTTTAAGTTCAAATTTTATTCCTGCAAGTACAGGGATTAAATTTTTAGTTGATATAGCTTTTGATACCTTATTTATTGCTTCTTGTAATATTTCTTTTTTTATTCTTAGTTTCATCTATATTCCTTCTTTCTTTTTTATAGATATTATTATTATAACTGTGGAAAATGTGGAAAACAATATTTTTTCATATTTTATAAATATTTTTTTTAAAAATAGTTTGTGGAAAAAAAAGTTTATTAATGAAAATATCCACATATCAGCCAATATCTTTTTTTAATTTTTCTATTATATTATCTAAATCTTTATTAACTTTTATTTCTTGAGATATTTTTTCTACTGAGTGCATAACAGTAGAATGATCTTTGCCTCCAAATTCTGTTCCTATTTTAGGAAAAGATTCATTGGTTATGTTTCTACATAAATACATTGCTATTTGTCTTGGAAATGCAATATTACTACTTCTTTTTTTACTTCTAATATCTTCAACACTAATTTGAAAAAATTCTGCAACTACTTTTTGTATTCTATGAATATCGTTTTTTTCACTAATGCCTTTACTTATAAAATCTTTTAAGGCTTCAATTGCAAGAGACAATGTAATTGAGGTTCCCCCCATAATAGCAGAATAGGCAACGAGCCTTGTTATAGATCCCTCTAATTGTCTAACATCATTTCCCATATTAGAAGCGATATATTCTATAACATCTTCTGGTATTTCTTTTTCAAAATTACCAGCTATTATTTTTCTTTTGATAATTTCTACTCTAAGATTAAAATCTGGAGGAAAAATGTTAACAGTAAGTCCCCAACAAAATCGAGTTCTAAGACGATCTTCTAGAAGTTTTAAATCATCAGGTGATCTATCAGATGAAATAATTATTTGCTTAGAGTCACTATATAAAGTATTAAATGTATGGAAAAATTCCTGCTGAGTTTGAGTAGCACCACCTAGAAATTGAATATCATCTATTATTAAAACATCAACATTTCTATATTTGTTTTTAAAAAAGTCAACATAATTAAAATTTGTTCCAGTATTATCTTTTTTATTAATACCGATAAAATCTTGGATAAATTGATCACTTGTTACATATAAAACTCTTTTATTGCTATTTTTAACGATATAATTACCAATAGCATGCATTAAATGTGTTTTTCCAAGTCCGCTATTTCCATATATAAATAGTGGATTATACATTTTTCCAGGGTTTTCAGCAACCGATAAGGCTGCGGCTTGAGCAAATTTATTACTATTTCCAACTATAAAATTTTCAAATGAGTATTTACTATTTAGATTGTTGTTAATTTTATTATCAACTTTATTAGTAGGAATGTCTTCTATTTGTTGTTTGATAGTACTTTCTTTTATTTCTTCTTCTAAAAAAAATTCGATATCATAATTATTACCAGTAATAGTATTTAAAATAAACTTTATTTGTTCTTCATAATTATCCGATAAATGCTTTTTATGAATAGGCATAGGAACAACAATAATAGCTTTATTATTTTCTAATTTAAAGAGTTTTGTATCTTTAAACCAAGTATCAAATGCTAGAGAAGATAGTTCTTCTTTTATCTTTTGTAAAAAGTTGGTCCATAGGACCTCAACATTCATTCAACCATCTCCCTCCAAGCAACTTATATAACAATTATAATAAATCAATTTGTGGAAAAAATAAATAAAAAAATAATAAAAAATTTAATCCACAAGTAATTCACAATTTTTTCCACAAAAGATAATATTGTTTCATAAAAGAAAAAACAACTTATCCACATTTTCCACAATTTTTTTTATAAACAGTTAAAAAAAAGATATACACAAGTATGTTAATTATGTGGAAAACATATAACTATATTATATAAGTTAATAATTATTACAAAAGTAACTAATAAAAATGTTATCTTCAGCATAAATTGGTATAAAAAAGCAACTTTTAATTGACAAGTAAAACTATTTTTTATTATAATAAGGTAGATTTATGTCTGGAGGTGGAATTTTATGAAAAGAACTTATCAACCAAATAATCGTAAAAAATCTAAAAAATTAGGCTTTTTTGCACGTAAGAAAACAAATATATTAAATCGTCGTCGTCGTAAAGGGCGTAAAAATCTTTGTAAATAATTCCACCGTTTGATGAAACAGTGGTTTTTTAAATTTTAAAGAAGGTAAAAAATGAGAAAACTGTATATAGTAAAAGAAAAGGAAGAATTTAATGCTCTAATAAATAAAGGATTATGTAAAAAAAATAAATATTTTGTAGTATATACTAAATCAAATAATTTAAAATATGATAGATTTGGTATTTCTGTAGGGAAGAAAATAGGAAATGCTGTTACTAGAAATAAATATAAAAGAAAGATAAGGAGCATTTTAGATATTTATAGAAAAAGCTATATTAATAATAGAGATTATATTATAATATTAAGAAGTAGAGCATTAGATTTAACATATCAAGATTTGACAAAACAATTATTTTCTCTACTATTAAATAAAGGAGATTTAGATGAAACGAAATAATAATAAAAAAAAGTTGTTAATAGTTATGTTATTATTTTTAACTATTACAACTGGGTGTACTAAAACATTGACTGATAAAAATAATAAAGCGGTTACTAATAAAATAACTGGTCAAAATTTAACAGAGAATATACTTTGCAGACCAACAGATAAAGAAACAATAAAGCAGTATAAAAAAAATAAAGTAGATATAAATAAATTACCAAAATGTGAAAATTTTAAAATAAACGATGGTAAGTATGAAGGATTATGGACGACCTTTTTAGTTAAGCCTCTAGCCTATTTTATTTTACAACTTGGAAAACTAACCAAAAATTATGCTTTAGCACTTATATTGATAACTCTAATAATAAGGTTAATAAGTTATCCATTTACAAAAAAGACAGCGATGCAATCAGAACTTATGAAGAAAGCTCAGCCAGAGATGCAGAGAATTCAAAAAAAATATGCTGATAAGAAAGATGAAAAATCAATGATGATGCAATCTCAAGAAATGATGGCTGTTTATAAAAAATATAATATATCACCTGCTTCAGGTTGCTTATTTTCATTTATCCAACTACCACTTTTTATAGCATTTTATGAAGCAGTACAACGTTTTCCTGCAATATTTGAAGATAATTTTTTAGGATTACAATTAGGAACAACCCCAACAGTTGGTTTTACTACCTCATCATTTTATGCTTATATTATAATAATGTTACTAATATCATTAACTACTTACTATTCATTTAAAATGAATATGTCAGGTCAGACATTAGATCCAGCAATGAAAAAAATGCCAATATATATGAGTGTTATGATAATTGTAACAGCCCTTTTTATGCCATCAGCTCTATGTGTATATTGGTTCATTAATAATTTATGTACAATACTACAAAATATTGCTGTTAAGAAACAGAAAATAAAATAGAAAAGGAGTTAGGTATGGAGAAACATATATTTAGCGCTCCTAGTACAATAGAAGCTATAAATGAAGCTAAAAAAAAGCTTGTTGAAACAGAAAAAAATTTATTAATCACAGAATTAAAAACAGATGATAAAGAAGTAACAATAAGAGTAATAGAAATAAGAGAAATATTGAAGTTTATAGAGAATTTTTTAAAACAGATTTTGAAAAATATCGGTTATAATTCTATTGATATAGAGATTACTAGTAAGGAACAAATTCCATTATTTACAATTTTTTCAGATAACGATGCATTATTAATAGGTAAAAATGGCAAAAATTTAGAAGCATTGCAATTAATAATATATCAAGCTATAAAAAAAGAATTAGATACGAATTTTAAGTTTATTATAACTGTTGGTAATTATAAAGAAAAACGTGAAATTTCTCTAGTCAGACTTGCGAAAAATGTTGCTGAGGAAGTTAAAAAAACTAAAATAGATGCAAAACTTGATTCAATGAATTCTTATGAAAGAAGAATAATTCACAATACTTTAAAAAATAATAAATTTGTATATACTGAAAGTGTAGGAGAAGAACCAAATAGAGCAATAGTAATTAAATCAAGAGAAGACTGATATCTTCTTTTTTTTAAAAATTGTAAAAATACTGAATTGAAAAAACAGTTTATTTAGTAAAAAATGTAACATAATGAAAATTAATTGATTACTATTTATGCTATAATATATAGAAAAAGGAGGATACTATGAATGATACAATAGCAGCAATCTCAACTGCTCTTGGAGTTGGTGCCATCTCAATTGTAAGAATGAGTGGTAAAAATGCTATTTCCATTGCTAATAAAGTTTTTACAGGCTGTGATTTAACAAAAGTAAAATCTCATACAATTCATTATGGAAAAATTATAGATAAAAATCAAGTAATAGATGAAGTATTAATATCAATAATGCTAAGTCCTAAGACATATACTAAAGAGGATATTGTAGAAATAAATTGTCACGGTGGAATAAGTACAACTAATAAAGTATTAGAAATATTACTTTTAAACGGTGCAAGATTAGCAGAAAGAGGAGAATTTACTAAAAGAGCTTTTTTAAATGGAAGAATAGATTTAACTCAAAGTGAAGCAGTAATGGACTTAATAGAAAGTAAAACTAACAAAGAAAGAGATCTTGCTATAAATAATATTGAAGGAAAATTATCTAAATTAATAGAAGAATATAGAAATGATCTTAGAGATTTGATTTCAAATATAGAAGTAAATATTGATTATCCAGAATACCAAGATATTGAAGTTATGACTATTAGTAAAATTAAAAAAATTTTAATGGGACAAATAAAACAATTACAAAAATTAATAGAAGAGTCTGAAAATAAAGAAATAATTAAAACTGGAATAAAAACAGTTATAATAGGTAGGCCAAATGTTGGAAAAAGTAGTGTTTTAAATAGCTTTCTTGAATATGATAAAGCAATAGTAACTTCAATTGAGGGAACAACAAGAGATATAGTAGAAGGAAATATTTATTTAGATGGCATTCCTCTAAATATAATAGATACAGCAGGTATTAGAAAAACAAATGATATTGTAGAAAAAATAGGTGTTGAAAAAAGTTTATCATTAATTGAAGAAGCAGATTTAATACTAGTGATTCTAAATAATAATGAAAAATTAACAAAAGCAGATATAGAAATACTTGAAAAAACAAAAAATAAAACAAGCATCGTTGTTATAAATAAAAATGATTTATCTTCACAAATAGAACAAGAAAAAATAAAAGATAGAGTAGTTGTTAGTACTAATACAACTTCTTTAAAAGGAATAGATTCTCTAAAGGAAAAAATAAAAGAAATGTTCAATTTAGATAAAATAGAAACAAAGGATTATACATATTTAACTAATTCAAGACAAATATCACTGGCCAAACTAGCTCTAAAATCATTAGAAAAAGCTAAATTATCTGCTAACAATAATACTCCTATTGATATGATAGAAATAGATATAAAAGAAGCTTTTGATTATTTGGGACAAATTATAGGTATTGATTATAGTGATGAAATAATAGACAATTTATTTAAAAATTTTTGTGTAGGAAAGTAGATGATTAAAATGGATTACGAAATAATTGTAGTAGGAGCAGGACACGCAGGATGTGAAGCAAGTTTAGCATCAGCAAGAAAAAATCATAAGACTCTTTTAATAACTGGAAATATAAATAATATAGCAGATATGCCTTGTAATCCATCAATTGGAGGCCCCGCTAAAGGTATAATTGTAAGAGAAATAGATGCCTTAGGTGGAGAAATGGGAAAAAATGCTGATAAATCAACTCTTCAAATAAAGCTTTTAAATACTAAAAAAGGTCCAGCAGTGCAAGCTTTAAGAGCTCAAATAGATAAAGTAATATATCCAAAAGAAATGGTAAAAACTATTAAAAATACAACTAATTTAGATGTAGCAGAGGCCATGGTAGAGCATTTAATAGTAGAAGATAATAAAATAAAAGGTGTAATTCTAGATGATGGTAGAAAAATTTATACAAAAGCATTAATTTTAACAACGGGAACATATTTGAAGGGAACAGTTTTAGTAGGTAGTAATAAAAAAAGTAGTGGCCCTCATGGTGAAAAGCCAAGTAAATCTTTAAGTGACGATTTAAAAAAAATAGGTTTTAATATATTAAGGTTGAAAACCGGAACACCACCAAGAATTGATAAGAATACAATTGATTATTCTAAATTAAATGTAGAGAATGGTGATACTAAAGTTCATACTTTTTCCCATGATAATAATGTTTATTATGATATAGATAAACAAGTACCATGCTATCTTCTATATACAAATTCTAATACCCATAAAATAATAAAAGATAATTTGAATAAATCCAGTATGTACGGTGGGTATGTTGAGGGAATAGGCCCTAGATATTGTCCTTCAATAGAAGATAAAGTTGTACGATTTAGTGATAAGGAAAGACATCAATTATTTATAGAGCCAGAAAGTATGGATTTAAGTAGTAATGATTATGGTGATACTGTTTATTTACAAGGTTTTTCTACAAGTATGCCTTATGATATCCAAGAAAAGATGGTCAATTCATTAAAAGGATTAGAAAAAGCTAAAATATTAAAATATGCTTATGCAATAGAATATGATGCAATAGATTCTAAGCAATTAAAACAAACTTTAGAAACAAAAATAGTAGAAAATTTATATACTGCAGGACAAATAAATGGAACCAGTGGCTATGAAGAAGCAGCAGCACAAGGATTAATGGCTGGGGTGAATGCCGCATTAAAATTAGAAAATAAAAAGCCCTTAATTTTAAAAAGAAATGAAGCATATATTGGTGTTTTAATTGATGATCTTATAACAAAAGGTGTCAAAGATCCATATAGAATGTTAACTTCTCGTGCAGAATATAGACTTTTACTAAGAAATGATAATGCTGATATAAGACTTAGAAAATATGGCTATGATATAGGCTTAATTGATGAAAAAAAATATCAAATATTTAAAGAAAAAGAAAATAATATTAGTAAATTATATAAATTTTTAAAAGAAAATAGAATAAATCCAACAAAAGAAAATAATCTTTACCTAAAAAAAATAAATACTTCTTTATTAAAAGACAGTATAACTTTGTATGATTTATTAAAAAGACCGGAAATAACAATGAAAGAAATAGAATATTTTTATAAAATTCCATATGATGATGAGATAAAAGAATATGTAGAAATAAATGTTAGATATGAAGGTTATATTAAAAAAGCAAATCGTGATGCTGAAAAAATGTTACAATTAGAAAATAAATTAATACCTACTGATATTGATTATCAAAAAATCCCTAATATTGCTAGTGAGGCCCGTGAAAAATTAGAATTAGTTCGCCCTACTTCACTTGGACAAGCTTCTCGTATAAGTGGTGTTAATCCAGCAGATATTTCAATATTAATGGTTTATTTAAAAAGGAATGAAGAACATGTCTAAAGAAGAGTTTATATTTGAATTAAAAAAATTAGGTATTAATTTAACTTGTGATCAGCTAAATAATTTAGAAAAATATTATTGTTTATTAATTGAATGGAATAAAAAAATGAATTTAACTAGGATTATTAATAAAGATGAAGTATATTTAAAGCATTTTTATGATAGTCTTACGATTGTAAAAGTAATTAATCTTAAAAAAGTAAAAACTTTGCTTGATTTTGGTACAGGAGCCGGCTTTCCAGGATTAGTTTTAAAAATAGTATATCCAAATTTAGAAGTAACATTATTAGATTCTCTTAATAAAAGAATAACTTTTCTAAATGAAGTAATAAAACAATTAAATTTAACAGGTATTTATACTGTACATAAAAGAATTGAAGAATATAGTGATAAAAGCTTTGATGTAATAACGACAAGAGCAGTTGCAAATTTATCAAAACTTTTGGATTATACATGCAATTTGATTGATGGAAGCACTAAATTCATTCCATTAAAAGCACATATAGAAGAAGAATTACAAGAAATTAATAGGAACAATAAATTAAATCAATATAAATTAAAAATAACAAGGAAAGAAAGTTTTGCTCTACCTAAAGAAAATAGCCAAAGAACCATACTGGTAATAGAAAAAGTGACTTGCTCAAAAAATAATACTGAATTTTAATTACTTGACGTAAATTTATTATTATTTTAATAGAATTCTATTTTTTTATGCTATAATAAATTTGTAAAAGTAGTAAAAGAAAGGAAAAATATGAAAGAAGAAACAGTAATACAATATATAAAAACTTGTTTTGAATCAGGAAATGTTGATATGGAAACACTAGCCCAAAGTACAGGATTATCATTATATGAGCTTTCGGAATATTATAAAAAGTATAAAGAAGAACAATTAAAAAATAGTACATATAAAAATAATATATCTGATTCTATTGATATAGATGAATTAGAAAATAGTAATGTACGAATAAGATAACAAAAAATACCTAATTATAAATGGTATTTTTTCTTTTCAGATAATGACATTTTTCTTGAAATTAAATTTTTCATTTGCTATAATTAAAATGGAATAGAATAGAAAGCGGGATGAAAATTGATGAATGATAATCAGGAAGTAATATATATACATCTGGATGATATAATACCTAATAGATTTCAACCTCGTGAACTCTTTGATGAAAAAGCTTTGAAAGAATTAGCAGTATCTATCAAAGAACATGGTGTTATACAACCTATAATAGTAAGGAAAATAAGTGAGAGTAAATATGAAATAATTGCAGGTGAAAGAAGATATAAAGCATCTGCACTTGCTGGATTAACAACAATACCTGCGATAATTAGAAATTTAGATGATAAGGAAGCTGCTAAAGTAGCATTATTGGAAAATTTACAACGAAGAAATTTAAATCCAATAGAAGAAGCTAGAACATATCAAAAAATAATAGAACTTGATGATATGACACAAGAGGGTTTAGCTAAAACTATGGGTAAAAGCCAGTCAGCAGTTGCAAATAAATTAAGGTTACTTTCTTTGACAGAAGAGGTTCAAAAATCTTTACTGAAAGAAGAAATTTCAGAGAGACATGCTAGGACTTTACTAAATTTGAATGATCATGATAAACAAGTAGAAATGTTAAAAAAAGTGATAAAACAAAAGATGACAGTAAGACAATTAGAAAATGAGATAAAGGAAATTAATATGAATGATGATAAGATAAAAGATGAAAAAGATTTAAAAAATCTCATAAACCCAACACCAGTTTCAATAGAAAGTAATAATCTAAATAAGATGCCAAGTTTTTTAATGACTCCTCCTAATGATTCTAAAAATAGCGAAATAATAAATTATGGTGAAATTGATAATGAAGAAGAAGAAAATGAAAAATATCCTGATTTAAATGGTGACAATTCTTCACTTCTATCTAAACCGATAAATTTAATGGATTTAAGAAACAATACTAAAGATTTAGAAGATATAAATTCTTCAATAGATTCAAAAACAGAATCTAATAATAAATCAGATTTAGATACTTTACTAAATATTAAACCTACTTTTGTTAATGATAATAATGAAGATAATAAAAAATTTACTCCAGCTGAAGAAGCATTGAGAGAAAGCGAAAATAAAAATTATAATAACAAAGAAGATTATTTTTCAGCTCCTAATTTGATGTCAATAGAGTTACCTAATACAGGCGAAATACCTAAATCAGACCTTGGAGATATGTTTAGTAATCAAGCAGCTTCTAATAATAGTTTAATAGAATTTGCTAAATCATCAAAGCCAACTACTGACCATAAAGAGTCATTAGTGGATATCAACCAAACATTATTTCAAAAACCAATAAAAGAAGAACAAAAAATAAATAAGTCTAATAAATCTTTAGGTAATGTTCTAATGGATGAAAATTTAAATAATAATAAAAGGAATGGAGAAGAAGAATATAATATTAGACAAATAGTAGATGAAATACGAAAAACCTTAAAAAACTTAGAACTTCATGGTGCTAAGATAGATACTGATGAAATGAATTTTGAAAATCAATATCAAATATTAATAAGAATAGATAAAAACAGTAATTACTAGGCATAATTTAATTTATGCTTTTTAATTACACAGAAATAAAAATAATAATGTTTTCAAATAAATAAATATTTGATAAAATATAATTTGTTAGAAATAAAAAAGAAAAGGTGATTAGATGGGAAAGACAATAGCACTAGTAAATCAAAAAGGTGGCGTAGGCAAAACAACTACAAGTATAAATCTTTCTGCATCTCTTGCAGTATTAGGAAAAAAAGTCTTATTAATAGACTTAGATCCTCAGGGTAATACAACAACAGGTGTAGGAATAAATAAAGCTGATATTGATAAAAGCATATATGACGTTTTAATAGGAAAATGTAGTATAGAAAAAGCTATAATTAAAACAAAATATAAAAATTTACAAGTAATGCCAGCAACGATAAATTTAGCAGGCCTTGATATAGAACTTTTAGAAAAAAGTCAACAAGAACCTGGATATCAAAAAGGAAATCAATTAAAAATTAACTTAGATAAAATAAAGAATCAATTTGATTATATTATAATTGATTGTCCTCCTTCTCTTGGTTTAATTACAACTAATGCTTTAACAGCTTCAGATTCTGTTATTATACCAGTTCAATGTGAATTTTTTGCATTAGAGGGAATAATGCAATTATTAAATACTATAATGCTTGCTCAAAAAACGTTAAATCCTACACTTCAAATAGAAGGAGTTTTATTAACTATGTTAGATTCGCGAACAAATTTAGGATTTGAAGTAGTAGATGATATTCGTAAATTTTTTAAAGAAAAAGTTTATAATACAATAATTCCTAGACTAATAAGATTAACAGAAGCACCATCACATGGTGAACCAATTATTGCTTACGATCCAAAAAGCAGAGGTTCAGAAGCATATATAAATCTTGCAAAGGAAGTGATTGATAGAAATGGAACAGAATAATATTAAAAGAAAAGCCTTAGGTAAAGGACTAGAAGAATTATTTAATAGTGAACCAATCGATTATACAAGAGTTGAAGAAAAAATAATTGAGCAGACTCCAAAAGAAGAAATCGTAAAAATTCCATTAAAAGAATTAAGAAGTAATCCATATCAGCCACGAAAAGTATTTGATGAAGAAAAATTAGAAGAATTAGCAGCTTCTATTAAAGAACATGGTGTATTTCAGCCAATTATTGCCAAAAAAAGTATTAAAGGTTATGAAATAATTGCAGGTGAAAGAAGAGTTAAAGCATCCCTACTAGCTGGTTTAGAAGAAATTCCAGCTATTGTTAAAGATTTTTCAGATTCAGAAATGATGGAGATAGCTTTATTAGAAAATTTACAAAGAGAAAACCTAACTGCAATAGAAGAAGCAAAAGCATATGAAAATTTAATAAAAAATTTAAATATAACTCAGGAGACATTAGCATCAAGACTAGGAAAAAGTAGATCTCATGTTACAAATATTTTAGGACTTTTGAATTTACCAGAAGAAACTCAAAATTTAATAAATGAAAACAAAATTTCAATGAGTCATGCAAGAGTATTAAGTAAATTAGATGATATTTATCAAATAAAAGAATTAACTGATAAAATAATAACAGATGGCTTAAGTGTTAGAGAAATTGAAAGTATTACAACAGATAATGAAGAATATCCAAAAAGGATTAAAATTACTAAAAAAGAAGAAAAAATAAATCCATATAAATATATTGAAGAAAGTTTAAATGAAAGACTTGGTACAAAAGTAAAAATAAAGAAAAATAAAATAGAAATAAGTTTTACTAATAATAATGATTTAAATAGATTATTAGAAATAATGCATTTAGATAAATAAGGAGAAGGTATGATAACTTTATTTAGTACTTACGAAATAGATATAAAATATTTTACTTTACCTATAATATATATTGCAATAGCTATTATTTCTTATACTATTCTAAAAAGAATTATAGATAATATTTTTCAAAAAAGACAGGCTAAAATTTTAGTAAAAAGACATCATCAAAAAAGAGCAGATACAATAAGAATAATGATTTTAAACATTTTAAAATATGTAATAATTATTTTTACAGTTTTGGCAGAGTTAACAATATATGGTATTAATATAAAATCTATTGTAGCTGGTTTAGGTATAACTGCAGCAATTATTGGACTTGCTTTTCAAGATATTGCCAAAGACCTTTTAGCGGGAATATTTATAATTGCAGAAGATCAATACGAGATCGGTGATTATATAGAAGTAAATGGTTTTATGGGAGAGGTAGTTTTTATTGGGCTTAAAACTACTAGAATTAAAGATTATAAAGGTAGAACTAAAATTATAGCTAATCATAATATTACAGAAGTAATAAATTATAATTTAGCAGATTCAGTTGCAGTTGTAGATGTTGGAGTAGATTATGATGCCGATCTTGATGAAGTTGAAAAAATATTAGATTCTGTAGCAGCTGATTTAACTAAAACTCTACCAAAAATTAAGGGTAGTGTTAAAGTATTAGGAATAGATTCTTTAGGTGACTCTGCAATAGTATATAGATTAACAGCAACAGTTAGTTCGATGGAACAATATAATACTCAAAGAATAATGCGTAAAAAAATTAAAGAAGCATTAGATAAAGCTAATATTAAAATACCATTCCCACAAGTTGAGGTGCATAATGGAAAATAAAAAAGAATATACAATAGGAACAAAATGTCAAATGAGAAAAAAACATCCATGTGGCGGAGATATTTGGGAAGTATTAAGAGTAGGTGCTGACATAAAAATAAAATGTCAAACATGTGGTCGTACTTTTTTTATTTCACGCATAGATTTTAATAAGAAAATAAAAAAAATAATTGAAGAAGAAGGTAAATAATATATGCAAGAAAAAAGAAGATTAAAATTAAAAAAATTCTATTTCCATCCAATAACTATTTTTGTAGTCTCTACTATATTGATATTATTATTAAGTTCAGTATTATCACACCTTCAAATTCAAGCCAATTATAATATTGTAAACGAACAAGCGAAAGAATTAGAACCAAAGATGGTATCTGTTGAAAATTTATTAACATTTAATAATATAAAATCGTTAATAAAAAATTCTTTAAGTAGCTTTGCATCTTTTGCACCATTTAGTATGTTAATAGTATCTTTAATAGGAATATCATTTGCATCAGCAACTGGTTTATTAGAAACATTATCTAGGAGAAAATTAAAAAAAATAGCAAAATATAAATTAACCTTTATTTTTATTTTTTTAGGAGTTATTTCATCTATTGCTAGTGATTCATTATATGCTGTATTAATACCTTTAGCAGCATTAGTATATGAACTTAATGGCCGTAATCCCTTATTAGGTATTACAACAGCATTTTGTGCAACCGCTTTTGGTAGTGGTGTTAGTTTATTTACAGGTTGGTGCGACATTAATTTGATACCTTATACTCAAACAGCAGCATCTTTAATAGATACATCTTTTCATATAAGTTTAACTTCTAATCTGATTTTTATATGCATATCAAGTATTATAATTTCAGTGGTGGGCACTCTTATAATAGAAAAAGTAATAAGTAAAAGCATTGGCAAATATCATTTTCATGATAGTATAACAGGACAAACTTTAAAAACAAGTGAGCTTGTAATTACAGATATTGAAGAAGCTGAACAAAATAAAATAGCAAAGGAAAAAAATGAAAAAAGAGGTCTTTTATATGCCTTAGTTACTAGTATTGTATTAATATTAATATTTGTTTATATGCTAATTCCTAATCTACCATTATCAGGACTACTTTTAGATACTAGTGAGAAGTCATATATGAATCAATTATTTGGTGAAAATGCATATTTACATGATTCATTTATATTTTTAATTACATTATTTTTTGTAATAGTAGGAATAAGTTACTTAATAGGAGCTAAAAGTATCAAAAATGACAGAGAATTAATAGAAAAAATAAATGAATATTTTAAAAATTCAGGAATGTTATTAACTTTAATGTTTGTTTTCTCTGTGTTTATTACGGCGTGGAAAAAAACAAATATAGGTGTGGTAATATCATGTTTATTATCAACACTACTATCTCACTTAGAATTTACAGATATTCCATTAATTATAGTAACTTTAATTATAATTGCTTTTTCAAATATATTTTTAACAAATACAACAACAAAATGGCAGATATTTTCTCCTATTGTTGTTCCAATGTTTATGCAGGCTAATCTTTCTCCACAATTTGCTCAAATAATAATGCGTGTTGCCGATTCAATGACTAAAGGAATAACGCCATTTTTAGGATCATTTATAATATATTTAGGTTATTTAAATATATATAATCAAAATAAACAGAAACCAATAACAATTCATCATTCTATTAAAAATATAACACCATATTTTTTAATTATAAGTATAACATGGATTTTATTGATAATTGGCTGGTATATTATTGGTATTCCAATAGGTCCAGGAGTATATCCAACTATATAAAGGCATAAGCCTTTTTTAATTTAAAAAATTTTAAATCTACTATATATAAAAATGTAATGATATGTTATAATAATAAAACGGAAAAGAGGTAATAAAATGAGTTTAACAGCCGGAATAGTTGGTTTGCCAAATGTTGGGAAGTCTACTTTATTTAATGCAATAACAAAGAAGCATATTTTAGCAGAAAATTATCCTTTTGCAACGATTGATCCAAATGTTGGAGTAGTAACAGTTCCAGATAAAAGGATAGATAACTTAAAGGAAATGTATAATCCTCAAAGAACAATACCTACAGCATATGAATTTACAGATATAGCTGGTCTTGTTAAAGGAGCATCTAATGGTGAGGGTTTAGGTAATAAATTTTTATCTCATATAAGAGAGACTGATGCAATATGTGAAGTTATTAGATGTTTTGAAAATGGCAAAATTATTCATGTAGATGGAAATGTAGATCCAATAAGAGATATAGAAACAATAAATTTAGAACTTACAATAGCAGACTTAGATATTGTAAATAATAGATTAGAAAAAGTTTCAAAGAAAGCTAGAACTAGTAAAGATAAAAAAGATTTATTGGAAACTGAAGCATTAGAAAAAGCAAAAACAGCCTTAGAAAATAATATTCCACTAAGATTAGTTGATTATACAGAAGAAGAAAAGCAAATATTAAAATCATATAGTTTTCTTACAATTAAACCAATCATATATTTAGCTAATATTAGTGAAGAAGAAATATCTAAAGATGATAATAACTATGTTCAATTGGTAAGAGAATATGCTAGAAAAGAAAAAGCTCCTGTTGTAAAACTTTGCGCAAAATTAGAAGAAGAACTTAGTGAATTAGACGAATCAGAGAAAAAAGAAATGTTAGAAGCTTTGAATATTGAATCAAGTGGATTAGACCAATTAATTGAGGCAACATATGATTTATTAGGTTTAGCAACATATTTTACAGTTGGAAAAGATGAAGTTAGAGCTTGGACTTTTAAAAAAGGAATGAATGCCAAAAAGTGCGCTGGAATTATTCATACCGATTTCGAAAAAGGTTTTATAAAGGCTGAAGTTATTAGTTATGATGATTTAGTAAAATATGGTAATGAATTAAAGGTTAAAGAAAATGGAAAAGCTAGACTTGAAGGTAAAGATTATTTAATGCAAGATGGAGATATTTGTCATTTTAGATTTAATGTATAGCTATATTTTATTTGAAAACAAAATATAGGTTAAATAATAATTTTTTAAGAAAAAAGTTTTACAAATAAATAAATATTTGATATAATACACTCGAGTATTTAAAATACTCCTTGCTTTCAAATGAAGGCCTAATGTCCAAAAGGAGGTGTAATAATGAAAAAGTATGAGTTAATGTTTATAGTTAGATCTGATTTACAAGAACAAGAAATTAAAAATATTGCAGAAACTATGAAAAAAGTATTAACAGATGGTAAAGCAAATATTATAGAAGAAAAAGCAATTGGTCAAAAAGAACTAGCATATGAAATAAACAAAATGAAAACAGGTTATTATTTTCTATATGTTGTTGAGGCAACAAGTGAAGTTATTAGTGAATTTGAGCGTTTAACGAGAATCAATGAAAATATACTTCGTCATTTAACTGTAAAAGTAGAAAATTAAGAGTGAGGAATTTATGAATAAAGTATTTTTAATAGGTCGCTTAACAAGAGATCCAGAATTAAGATATACAGGGTCAAATATTCCTGTTGCAACATTTTCATTAGCAGTAAATAGAACTTTTGCAAATCAATCAGGAGAAAGAGAAGCAGATTTTATTAATATTGTTGTATGGAGAAAACAAGCAGAAAATGTAAAAAATTATTTAAGTCAAGGTAGTCAAGTTGCAATAGATGGTCGTATTCAAACAAGAAGTTATGATGACCAAGAAGGCAAAAAAAGATATGTAACTGAAGTTGTAGCTGATAATGTTGAATTTTTGGGAACAAAAAGTTCTAATCAAAACAACAATAACAATAATCATAATGAAAATAGTGAACCTACTCCATATGATTTTGCTAATGAACAACAAGATTCAATGCAACAGACAACCAACATAGATAGTAATCCTTTTGCAGATTTTGGATCAAGCATTGAAATAAGTGATGATGAATTACCATTTTAAAAAGGAGGATTAATATGGCAGAATTTTATCGTAAAAAGAAAAAAATTTGTATGCTATGTGCAGGAAAAACTGTAAATTATAAAGAACCAGAAACCTTAAAAAAATATATAAATGAAAAAGGTAAAATTGTATCTAAAAGAATAACAGGAACATGTACAAGTCATCAAAGAGTTATTGCTCGTGAAATTAAAAGAGCACGTGCTATTGCTCTATTACCATATACAAAATAATATGCTAACATTGATAGTTTTTATCAATGTTTTTATATACAGAAATTTAATATTTTTAATAAACATATCTATCCTATTAGACAATAATTTAAAATTATTATATAATAATAATTGATAAATTGGAGGAGTTATGGGACTTGTTGAAAATAAATTAAAATTAAAAAAATATATTAAAAAATCAAAAAATGTATTTCTCATGGGACATAAAAATTTAGATTTAGATGCTCTTGGTAGTTGTATAGGTATGTATAGTATTTTAAAACAGCAAAAAAAAGAATGCTATATAGTAATAGATGATAAAGAACAGGAAATGAGTGTATCTAAAGTATTAAAAGAAGTAGAGGGATGCTATAATTTTATAAAATCTGCGGATATTCCAATTTATTTACATAAAAAAAATAAAAAAAATCTTTTAATAATATTAGATACTAATAAAAGAAAATTAGTCCAAAATGAAGAAGCTCTTGATTATTTTGATAAAAAGCTAATAATAGATCATCATGACTTAGGAAATGATACAATAGAAAATGCTTTAATAATAGAAGAAGAAAATATATCTAGTGCTTGTGAATTAGTTGTTAACATTGCAAACATTTATAATATTGATTTATCACCTTATATATGTACTTTACTTTTATCTGGAATTGTTCTTGACACAAATAATTTTACTTTAAAAACAACTGCAGATACTTTTTATACGGCTTATTTTTTAGCTGCATCAGGTGCTAGTCCTAAAAAAGTTCAATATTTATTGAAACAAGATATAAATACTTATATAGAACAACAAAAATTATTATCTAATATAGAAGTAATTGATAAGATAGCAATTGCTAGAGGAACACCATATATAATATATAGAAAAGAAGATCTTGCAAGAATGGCAGATACTCTTCTACTCTTTAATGGGATTGAAGCTGGCTTTGTAATAGGCAAAATGAGTAAAGATATAGTAGGTTTATCAGCAAGATCCATAGGAAATTATAATATTTCTCATATTCTAGAAAAATTAGGTGGCGGCGGAGATGCATATAATGGTGCTTGCACATTTAATAAAAAGAATATTAGTGAAGTGCATGAACTTTTAAAGAAAACGATAAAAAAACAGGATGGTGAGGAAAAATGAAAGTAATTTTTATAAAAGATTTAAAAAAGCAGGCTAAAAAAGGCCAAATAAAGGAAGTAAAAGATGGTTATGCCGAGAACTATTTAATAAAAAATAATTATGCTATTAAAGCGACTGAAGAAAATATCAGAAAATTACAACAGGAAAATAAAAAAGCAGAAAAAAGACAAGAACAAGAAAAAATAAAGGCTAAAGAAGAAAAAGAAAAATTAGAAAAATTAGAAATAGAATTTAAAGTTAATACAGGAAATGACGATAAAGTATTCGGAAGTATTAGTGCTAAGCAAATAAAAGAAGAACTTTTAAAGAGGGGTTATAAAATAGATAAAAATCAAATTGAGATAGATTCCCCTATTTCATCTCTTGGGTTTCATTATATACAAATAAATTTGTATCAAGATGTTTTTGCTAAACTAAAAATACATGTAATAAAATAAAAAAAAGATATGAGGTGATTTTATGGCTCTTAGAACAATGCCAAATAATATAGAAGCAGAAAAATCAGTTTTAGGGGCCTGCTTACTGTCAAAATACGCTCTAGAAAAGGCCTGTGAAAGTTTAGATTCTTCAAAATTTTACGATGATAAACATGCTAAGATATTTTCATCTATGAAAAAACTTCATGATAATAAAAGTCCATTAGATATTATTACATTAACTTCTGAACTACAAAAGACAAATGAACTTAATGAAATTGGTGGAGTTGAGTATTTAACAGAAATTTTAAACTTTGTTCCAGTTGCAACAAACGTCGATTATTATATAAAAGATGTAGAAGACTCTGCTATTTTAAGAAATTTAATAGAAACTGCAACGTCAATCGCTACAGATTCTTATAATACAGAAGATGATGTTAATGATACGTTAGATAATGCAGAAAGAAAAATCTTAAACATAGTAAAAAATAGAAAATCCAGTGAATTTAAATCTATTCAGGATGTCATGATACAGGCCGAGAAAAATCTTGAAAAACTAGCAGAAACAAAAGGAGAAGTAACAGGTCTACCTACTGGTTGGTATGATTTAGATAAATTAACGTCTGGTCTTCATGAAAATCAATTTATAATTATTGCTGCACGTCCTGCTATGGGTAAAACTGCTTTCTCTTTAAATTTAGCAACAAACGTTGCAATTAATACAGGCAAAACAGTAGCGTTATTTAATTTGGAAATGGGTGCAGAACAACTTGCAAATCGTATTATATCATCACTTGGACAAATAGAAGGATATAAGCTTCAAACTGGAAAACTTCTTAATGAAGATTGGAAGAGAGTTAGTGAAGCAGTTAGTCAATTAGAAAATACTAATATTTATATTGATGATACACCTGGTATAACAATAGGTGAAATAAGAGCAAAGTGTAGAAGGCTATCTAGTAGTGAAAAGGGTCTTAGCTTGGTAATAATTGATTATTTACAGCTAATATCTGGAGGAAGAAATTATGGAGCAAATCGTCAACAAGAAGTATCAGATATTTCAAGAGCTTTAAAGACACTAGCGATGGAATTACATATACCAGTAATTGCTTTAGCCCAATTATCAAGAGCTGTTGAAGGAAGAGAAGATAAAAGACCACTCATGAGTGATTTACGTGAATCCGGATCAATTGAACAAGATGCTGATATAGTATCATTTCTATATAGAGATGATTATTATAATAAAGAGGCTAGAAATGATGACAATACAAGTATCAGTGAACTAATAATTGCTAAACATCGTAATGGTCCAACTGCAACAATAGAGTTACTATTTAAAAAGAATACATCAACATTTTTGAATATGAGAAAGGAGAACAATAACAATGCCAAAGAAAAAGATTAAAATTCAGCTTTTATTATGTGCACTATTATTAATTCTTGGAATGCAAAAATTTACTCTTACTCCACAAACTGTTTATCATGTATATTTAGAAGGAAAATCAATAGGATTAATAAAATCAAAAAAAGCACTAGAAAAATATATTGATAGAGAACAGGAAAATTTAAAAGAAAAGTATAATATATCAAAAGTATATGCTCCAGATGAATTAGATATAAAAAAGGAAATAACATATTCAAATGATATATCTACAACAGAAGAAATATATTCAAAAATTAAAGATATAAGTTCATTTTCAATTGATGGATATGAAATAAGTATAAAAAAGGAAATAAACTCTAAAGAAGAAGATAAAAAAGAAACAAAAGTTATTAAAATATATGTATTAGATAAAAAAGTGTTTACAACTTCAATTAATAGGACAGTAAAATCATTTGTTTTAGCAGAAGATTATAATACTTATAAATCTAATAAAAAACAAACTATTAAAGATACAGGAAAAATAATAGAAAAAATATATATAGAAAATGATATTACAATAAAAAAAGGGAAAATACCAACCGATAAAAAAATATATCTAGATGCTGATGAACTTAGCAAGTATTTATTATTCGGTAAGAGTTCTACTGAAGAAACTTATACAATTCAAGATGGTGATACAATTAGTGGAATAGCCTATAATAATAAAATGTCAAATGAGGAATTTTTAATAATAAATCCTCAGTTTAATACAGAAAATGCATTATTATATGCAGGACAAGTAGTAAATATAGGTATTTTAAATCCGCAAGTAAATATAGTAGAAGAAGATGAAGTTGTTGCATATGAAGATAAAAAATATCAAACAGAAGTAAGGTATGATAATTCAAAAATGGTTGGATATGAGGAAACAACTCAACAGGGAATTAATGGCAAAAATAAAGTAACTCAAAAAATAAGAAAAATAAATGGTGAAACGACGAATATTGTAACAACAAATACAGAAGAAATAACTCCAGTTACTAATGAAATAGTTGTAAAAGGCGGAAAAGAAAGTTATTATACAGGAGGTAGTCCAGTTGCAACAAGTGGTAGTTGGGGATGGCCTGCATCATGTAATTCAATTTCAAGTCCGTTTGGATATCGCTGGGGAGCTCTTCATGATGGAACAGATATAGCAGGATGTGGCTATGGCTCTCCTATCTATGCTGCTCAGGCAGGAACTGTTGTTAAGGTATCATATAAATATGATAATGGAAAATATATTATAATTAATCATAATAATGGTTACTATTCATTATATGCTCATTTGGCTGACTTTTCGGTAAAAGAAGGACAGACAGTTGGCAGAGGGCAAGTAATAGGTAGTATGGGAAAAACAGGTTTTGCAACAGGAGTTCATGTACATTTTGCAATTTGGATAGGTTATCCATATTATGGAGGAAGAGTATTAAATGCAATGTCTATGTACTAATATTAAATTTCAAACACTTGCAAGTGGTTCAAAAGGTAATTGTGCTATAGTATTATGTGGAAATATTAATTTTATAATAGATGCAGGTATAACATATCTTTCTATAAAAAGAAAATTAGAGGTTAATAACCTTGATTTTTCTTCTTTTTTCGGGATATTAATAACTCATTCACATTCAGATCATATTAAGGGATTAGAAAATATTTTAAAACACACTAAATTAAAAATACTAATTCCAAAAAAAATGTATGAAGAACTTTCAGAAATAGTTCCAAAAGATAGAATTATATTCATAGAAGATAAAAATAAATTAGGAGATGTAGAAATAGATTTAATTCATACATCACACGATACTATATGTTCTGTAGGGTATATTATAACTTATAAGGGAAAAGATTTAGTGTATATAACAGATACTGGATATATTAATAGAAAATACTTAAAAATGATTAAAAATAAATATATATATCTAATTGAGAGTAATCATGATGAAGAAATGTTAATGAATGGTGTATATCCTCCATTTCTAAAACAAAGGGTAATAAGTGATAGAGGTCATCTTTCTAATAATACAACAGCATCATATCTAAAACAAATAATAGGTCCAAATACTAAGTATATTTTTCTTGCTCACTTAAGTGAAAAAAATAACACTGAGGAATTAGCTTATAGTACAACTAAAAGTATGTTAGGTGAAACGAAAATAAAAATACTAATAGCCCATCAAGATAATGTAAGTCCATTAATAGAGGTATAAGAGGATAATATGATAAAAATAATATGTATTGGTAAAATAAAAGAACAATATTTAAAAAATGCGATTGATGACTATCTTAAAAGAATAAGGAGATATACAAATATAAAAGTAATAGAGTTACAAGATGAATCTTTTTCAGATTTATCAAAAATAATAAAAACAGAAGGAGAAAATATTTTAAGATATATAAATAAAAAAGATTATATTATAACATTAGAAATTAATGGTGAAGAAATTTCTTCTTTAGAATTAGCTAAAAAATTGAATAATATAAATATTGAGTATCCTAATATTACATTTATAATAGGTGGGAGTTACGGAATTTCAAAAGAAGTATATGATATTGCAAATTATCATTTATCTTTTTCAAAATTAACTTTTCCTCATCAATTATTTAGAGTAATATTATTAGAACAGATTTATAGAGTATACAAAATAAATAATAATGAGTCATATCATAAGTAGGAGGAAAAATGATAGGAAATAGTTGGGATATATATTTAAAAGATGAATATAATAAAGAGTATTTTAAAGAAATAATTAGATTTGTGGAAAAAGAATATAAAGAAAAAGTTGTATATCCACCAAAAAGTGAAATATTTAATGCTTTTAGATATACTAAATATGAGAATTTAAAGGTTGTAATTTTAGGACAAGATCCATATCATGGTGAAAATGAGGCTCAGGGGTTATCTTTTTCGGTTAATAATAGTGTAAAAAGACCTCCATCTCTACAAAATATTTTTAAGGAACTGGAAAATGATTTAAATATAAAAATATCCAAAAATAATTCTTTAATTCCTTGGGCAGAACAAGGAGTATTATTACTTAATTCAGTGTTAACAGTAATAAAAGATAGCCCAGCTTCTCATCAAAAAAGAGGTTGGGAAATATTTACAGATAATGTAATAAAAATAATAAATGATAAAAAAGAACCAGTTGTTTTTATTCTTTGGGGAAGTTATGCAAGAAGTAAAAAGAAACTAATAACAAATAAAAATCACTATGTAATTGAATCTACCCACCCTTCTCCTTTTTCGGCATATAATGGTTTTTTTGGAAGTAAGCCTTTCTCTAAAGCAAATGAATATTTAATAAGTAAGGGAATCAAGCCTATATCTTGGCAAATATAATAAAATTATTTCCCGGGAAATAATTAAAAACTGTTCTAAGTGAACAGTTTTTATAAAGTACTCATATCTATTTCTTTATAATTATGAAATTTTTTATAATGACACAAAAATTTAATAAATTTAGCAGGAAATTTATTAAAAATTTCTTTATATTTATCAACATAAAAAGAATAATACTTTATTGCACCTTCTACATAGCTGTTAACTTCATCAAGTTCATCAATTAATGTGCAGAAATCTTTGTTTTTTATCAGCTCTTCATTTTCCATGATCTTTTCTCTTAGTTTAGAGTTATATCTGCAAGTAATTTGATAAGTTTCTTTACTACTCATGCCCCCAAAAAAAATATTATCATAAGATTCAGAATAAGCATCATCATTAATATACTCTTTACTACTATCTAGAATAGCAATATTTCTATCTAAATATTCAGAAATAGTATCTTTAGCTTCATTGATTTTATATACTATTTTATCAGCTTTTTTCTTAGAATAAATAGTAGTACATACTATTAATAAAAGTAAAAAACAAAATAATGCTATTATAATTAATATTTTCATAACAAATGACTCCTAACTATTATATAAACATTATATCAAATAAAAAAAAAGGAAGCTACCCTTTTTATTAATTATTATTTTTAATCGAAAATAATGTAGTCAATAAATTTATTCCACATTAATATAGGTTTATTTGTAGTGTCATCTGAAATAATTGTATAATCACTATTAGTATCTTGAATGGTACCTTTGAAAATAGTATCTCTCCATTCATTTGAATCATTAAAAGTTAAATAAAAAGAAGCTTTCTTTCCTAAATAATGTGATAATATACTATCGGAATAAGGATTCTGTAATTGACTTGCTCTACTATTGGGCATTACTCTCATGCTATTTCCTTGATAATTAGGATACATATAATTATTATTCATATAAAATTTCTCTCCTCTACATCATAATTATATGTATAATTAAATAACTTTATTACCCTATTGTATTATGTTTAGCTTTTCATCAAAAACTGATTGATTTATTGTTGGCTCTGTACCTTTTATAAAATACATTAATTTCTTTTTTTCAGCATTATTATCAACAGCTTTCCCTGAAATTGGATCAACCAAAACCGCTGAAACGTTATCTGGCTTAACATACCAATTATCTTCTTTTCCTTCTTCATAACTTTCTATGCTTTTATACCAAATATTTTGAGCATATAAAGCAGCTTTGGATGGTATGTTTTGATTATCATCATAGCCCAGCCATACTGATGTTACAACATCACTATTATACCCAATATACCATTCGTCTGTATCAGTGGTACCACTTTTTAAAGAATAAGTATGCTTAAGTTTTGATGAAAGGCCAATAGCTGTTGGATAGTTATAATCAATATAAAGAGGATCATAAGTTGCTGTTAGCATATTATTTAAAATATATGCAATACTTGAATTCAAAACTAAATTTTTGTTATTATTAGCTTTATATAATACATTGCCATCGTTATCTTCTACTTTTTCAATTAAATGGGGATGTACTTTATACCCTAAGTTAGCAAAGGCTGCATAACCTGCTGTCATTTCAATCATTGAAATTTCATTGGTCCCTAAAGGAAGCGATGGAACATCTTCTAATTTTGCTGTAATCCCTACTCTTTTTGCAACATTAATCATTGAATCACTTCCTAAAAATAAATTAGTCTTGACAGCATAAATATTATCTGAATAACTAACAGCAGTAGCCATAGAGATGGCTTTATTTCCGTATTTTTCATTATAATTCTTTGGTGAATAATCATCTCTTTCAGAAAAAGTAAAAGTAGTTTTTTCGCTGGTAAATGAACTACTAGTTGTAAAACCACTTTCTAATGCAGCATAATACAAATAAGGCTTCATAGTAGAACCAACTTGTCTTTTGGCAGTAGTTGCTCTATTATATTGTGATTTATTGTAATCTCTACCGCCAACAAGGGCAATAATACCTCCATTATTAGGATTCATCATAATAGCAGATGCTTGTAAGTCATTTTCCTCAACTAATTCTTCAGTGATATTCTTTTCAAGATTTGTTTGTGCATTTATATCTAGATTAGTATATATTTTCAATCCTTTAGTGTCAGTATAATTTTTAGGAATGCTATCTATTTTCTTCAACTCTGCTAAAACAGCATCTTGATAATACATCAATGTGGTGGAATTATTTTCATCTTTCTTTCCATAAAATTTTAGTTCTTCATTATATGCATTAGTTGCTTCATCTTTTTTGATATATTTATTTTTAACCATTAAATCTAAAATTACTTTTTGTCTTTTTTTTGCAATATCATAATTTACTAGCGGAGAATAATTACTCGGAGATTTGGGAACACCTACTAATATAGTTGCTTCTGCTAAGTCTAAATCTTTAGCTTTTTTATTAAAATAAAAATTACTAGCATTTTCTATTCCATACATTCCATGACCATAATTTATAGTATTTAAATACCCTTCAAGTATTTCATCTTTACTATAATTAGATTCTAATCTGATAGTATATAAAGCTTCATCCCACTTTCTTTTCCAAGTTTTATCAAAATCTAGAAATAGATTTTTAGCATATTGTTGAGAGATAGTTGAAGCACCTTGTTTAGTAGATCTATTAATAATATTAATATATGTAGCTTTTAGAATTCTTAAAAGATCAAAGCCTTTATGTTTGTAAAAATTTTTATCTTCAGTAGAAATAGTTGCCATAATTACATTATTAGAAATATCTTTCAAACTAACCCATTCCTTATTATCACTTCCATGGAAAAAAACAGTCTGACTATTATCATAAATTGCAATGCTATTTGCAGCTTTTATTTCTAATTTTGGGGACAATTTTGCATATAAGAAAATTCCAATAAAAATACAAAAGGTACAAAATATTCCTAAAAATAAAAGTTTTTTTATTATCTTGAAATGCTTCATAGAATTCACCTTCATATTTAGTATTATACAAATGCTTAAAAATATGTATTATTTTTTTAAAACTTATGCTATAATTTAAGCTGAATTTTTAGTTATTTTATTAATGATAATATAGTATTATTTTAGGAGTAAAAATGAGAAATTTTAAAGCACTTGTAACTGTAGGTAATTATAATGAAAAAATAAATTATAAAGTAAATATAACAGTTGATGAAAAAAATAAATCTCTTTTTTATCTAGAAAATGATGCAAAAAAAACTTTTGTATTATATGAGTATACTAGTAATATTTTGAAAAGAGATAATGAAGAAATATATATGGTATTAAACTTTATAGAAAATCAAACAACTGTTAATAATCTGTTTTTAAAAAAAGTAAATAATTCATTAGATTTAGAAATTTTTACAAATAAAATATTAAAGGATAATAATAAAATACAAATAGAATATGAATTAAATCATGAAAAATATATATTTAAAATAGAAAAACAAGAGGGAGAATAAAAATGAGTATACTAAAAGATTTGAAATATTCAATAATAGAAATAATAAATAAAGCAGGATATGATATAGATGATATAACTTTTGTTCCATCATCAAGACCTGATTTAGGTGATTTTCAGATAAATGATGCAATGCGTCTTTCTAAAAGTTATAATAAGAATCCTATAGATATTGCAAATGATATTTTAAATTTGTTAAAAAAAGATTCTCGTTTTATAAATTTAAATATAGCAGGTCCAGGATTCATAAATTTAACACTAAGTCCATATTTTTTAAACACATCTTTAAATAGAATGTTAGAAGATTTTAGTATCAATGTTGATAAAGAAGAGCCAAAGACAATTTTTATGGATTATGGTGGAGCCAACGTTGCAAAAACTTTACATGTAGGTCATCTTCGTTCTGCTAATATTGGTGAAGCTATAAAACGTCTTGCAAGATATTTAGGGTTAGAAGTAATAAGCGATGTACATTTTGGAGATATTGGTAGACAATCTGGGATGGTTATTTCAGAAATTAAAAGAAGATATCCTACTCTGCCCTATTTTGATGAAAATTATGAAGGGAATTATGATGACATAGATTATAATATAACTCCTGAGGAATTAGGCGAAATATATCCTTTGGCATCATTAGATGCTAAAAATAATAAAAAAAGAATGGAAGAAGTTGTTGAAATAACTAAACAATTAGAAAATGGTAATAAAGCATATCAAGCACTATGGAACAAGATCAAAGAAGTTTCAATAAAAGATATAAAACAGGTATATAAAGATATTAATACAACTTTTGATTTATACGAAGGAGAGTCAACATGCTATCCTTATATATCTAAAATGATTGAATATTTGGAAGAAAATAATTATCTAACTATTAGCGAGGATGCTAAGGTAATAGATGTTAAAGAAGATAGTGATAATTCTCCAATGCCTCCTTTAGTAGTTATAAAAAGAAATGGAGCTACTCTTTATGCAACTCGTGAACTTGCAACAATATATTCAAGAGTCGATAGGTTTAAACTTGATGAAATATGGTATTTTGCGGATCTTAGACAATCTTTATATTTCAAACAAATATTTAGAGCTGCCAAAAAAAGTAAACTTGTAGATGAAAACTTGAAATTAGAATTTTTTGGTTTTGGTACTATGAATGGAAATGACGGTAAGCCATTTAAAACAAGAAATGGCGGAGTTATGAGTCTAAAAGATTTAATAAACATATTGCAAGATGAGGTATTAAAAAGAATAAATAAAGATATAGTAGAAGAAGATCAAATTTTAGAAACTTCTAAAAAAATAGCAATTGCAGCATTAAAATATGCTGATCTAATTCCATATAGATCAACTGATTACATATTTGATCCAGAAAAATTTATAAGTTTAGAAGGTAAAACAGGGCCATATTTATTGTATTCTACAATTAGAATGAGATCACTTTTAAATAAGTCAGAAATTAGCAATTGTGCTATTAAAAAATTTAAAAATAATTCTGATAGGTCCCCTGCTCTACTACTTTTAAGATTACCGCAAGTATTAACTAAAAGTTTAGAAGAAAAGTCTTTAAATGATTTAACTGATTATATTTATAAACTTACTAGTAGTTATAATACTTTCTACAATGAAAATAAGATTCTAATAGAAAAAGATTCTGAATTAAAAGAATCTTGGTTAGCATTGACAAAATTAGTTTATAAAACAAATATGGAAATTTTATCTATTTTAGGAATAGAAGTTCCAGAAAAAATGTAAAAATATATTGCATAAGAAATGAATGTATGATATACATATTCTTGATGTTTTATATAAAAATGTTAAACAAGTTATAGATAATAACATATAATGACTTGAATGGAGGATAATATGAGTATTAATAAAATGAAAAAAGAAGAGTTAGAATTGCTTTCTAATAAAGATATAACTAATATGATTTTAGAAGAATCTAAAAAGCCAATGAATACAGCAGAATTATTTAAAAAAATAATTGAGCTTTTGGAATTACCAAAAACTACATTTGAAAATAAAATTGGAGATTATTATACTTCTTTATCAACAGATAAAAGATTTATATTATTAGAAGATGGTAGCTGGGATTTAAGAAGTAATCATACATCCGATAAAATCAAAAAGCAAGTTAGTCAAGTAGAGGATGATGATGAGGAAGAAGAATTGCCAGATGAAGATGAAATATTAAATGAAGAAGTAGAAGATGATTATAGTGATGATTCATCATATGAAGATACAACTGAAGATTTAAAAGATTTAGTTGTACTAGATGAAGAGGATTTAGAGTTGGAACAATAAAATTAATACTAATATATAGTATAATTAATTCACCTAATTATTAATAGGTGCTTTTTTAATTTAAAAGATGTAAAATTATTTAATTTAAAGGAATGATAGTTCCTGTTTAAAATTGTAAAATGTCTATTAAAAAGTTTTAGTACTTTATTTGCAAATATTTTGAATTGAGTGTATTATATAGATATAAAAATAGAAGGAGAAAGAAAATGGAAAAAAGAAAAGATATATTGTTAGTAATACCCCTAATACTAACAATAGTTCTAATGGGGGGGGGTTACTTACGCCAAATATAGTAAGAGTATAGAAACAAAAAAAGAAATAACAATAAAAACAGGGACAAGATATATAGGAATATATGGAGTAAATGGTTCAGATAAAGAAAATATCGAATTAAATAAAACATATACATTTACAATAGAAAATAGAGGAATAGAAGATGCAAGTTATAGACTGTATGTTGAAGATATAGAAGATGTAAATATAAGTTATAGTTATACAAAGAACGGTACGACAACAACAGGGACTTTAGCAAGTAAAACAATAGAAGAAGCGAACTTAAAAGTAGGAGAAAGTGTACAAATAACAATAACATTTACAGGGACAGGAAGTTATAAAGGGAAACTAAAAGTAGAAACAAAAGACTATTACAATAATGAACCAAATGCACCAGAGTTAGTAGGAGATATGATCCCGGTAGTTTGGAATGGAAGTAGTTGGGCAAAAGCAGATAAAGAAAATACAAATAATAGCTGGTATAACTATGATAAACAAATATGGGCTAATGCTGTAACGATAAAAGATCCATCTAAGAGAGCAACATATAAAACTGCAGCATCAGGAACAACAATAGATTTAAATGATGTAAACTTAATGTTAGTATGGATCCCAAGATATAGTTATACATTAAGGGATCAATATGGCTATCAAATAGAAGGAGCATCATCACCAAGTATCAATACACCCGGAGCATTCGATATCAAATTTGTAAATACGACTACAACCGAAAAAGGAGCAGGTAAATACACCGGAACAACGCCAAGTAATTATTATACACCCTCATCATTTTGTTGGGGCAACAGTTGTGATGTAGAAACAACCAGAAGTAATTCAGAAAATAAAGAATTACCAGGAATTTGGATAAGCAAATTCGAGTTAACTGGAGCAATAAGTGCAATAACTTCATTACCTAATCAAACAAGTATAAGAAATCAAAGTCATTCATCATTTTTTAATAACATAAAGAGCCAAATAAACGGTACTAACGGTACCAATAATTATGGATTAAGCGGAGAAAATTATGATACGCATATGATAAAGAATACGGAATGGGGAGCGATGGCATACTTAAGTCAAAGTAAATATGGAAAATATGGAAATTCAAATTATAAAAATGCTAATAAAGAGATTTATACTAATAATTATAGTGGATTTAAGACAAGCTGTAGTGGAGGAAGCCCAAGTGCTAGTATAAGTAATAGTTGTCAACATCAGTATTATGAAGAAATAGCTGGAACCGGAGCATCAACAACCGGAACCATCTATGGAATATATGATACAGTAGGAGGTGCTTTTGAGAAAACAATGGGAAGCTTAAATAATAGTGTATATAATTCTGGATTTAATCCTATGCCAGAAAGAAAATATTATAATTTATATACAAGCAGTGCTGGAATCAAAGGAGATGCAACAAATGCCGATGGAACAGCTGGCTTTTATGGAGATTATCAAAAGTTTGTAAATTCTACCTACCCTTGGTTTGATTGTGGCGGTGCCTATAATTATATTAATCAAAATGGTATTTTCGGCTTTATATACAATACTGGTTCAGGCGATAAGCAAAATGCTTCACGTCTTTCTCTTGTTGTTTGGTGATTAAATAATAAACAAAAATAAAAATAAAAATTCTCTTTTTGATAATAAATTTGTTTAATAGATATTTAATAAGATAATTTCATAAGAAAAATTTTTCTAGCTGTACTAAAGAATTAACTTTATGTTATTTTATTCTTTAAAATATGTATATATTCAAAAATAATTAATAATATGATATAATACAAAATAGCAAAAGGAGAGATTATATGTTTGAACACTTGGAACAAATAGAAAATAGATATAATGAAATAGAAAATGCTTTAACAAATACAGAAGTATTAAGTGATATAAAAAAGACAAGGGAACTATCTAAAGAATTAAGTGAATTAGAAGAAGTAGTTAAAACATTTAAAGAATATAAAAAAATAATAAAAAACATTGAAGATACAAAAGAAATGTTAAAAGACAAAGAGTTAGAAGACATGGTACGTGATGAATTAGCAAATCTTGAAGAAGCAAAAGAAAATTTAGAAAAAAATATTGAAATATTATTAATTCCTAAAGATCCTAATGATTCTAAAAATGTTATTGTAGAAATTAGAGGAGCAGCTGGTGGAGATGAGGCAAATATCTTTGCTGGTGACTTATTTAGAATGTATACCAGATATGCTGAAAAAAAAGGTTTTAAATATGAAGTTTATAACTCAATTGAAGGAGATGCTGGTGGATATAGTCAAATAGAATTTATGGTAAAAGGTAATGGAGCATATAGTAAATTTAAATATGAAAGTGGTTCGCATAGAGTACAAAGAGTTCCTGTAACTGAATCAAATGGCCGTTTGCAAACATCAACCGCAACTGTTTTAGTAATGCCAGAAGCAGAAGAAGTAGATATAGAAATCAAACAATCAGACTTAAGAATAGATATATATCGTTCATCAGGTTGTGGAGGTCAGGGAGTAAATACAACAGATTCCGCAGTAAGAATAACCCATATCCCAACTAATACAGTTGTAACTTGTCAAAATGAAAGAAGTCAAATTCAAAATAAAGAACAAGCTATGAAAGTATTAAAAGCTAGACTTTATGAATTAGAAAGAGAAAAAAAAGAGCAAGCAGAAGGAAATGAGAGACGTAGTAAAATAGGTACAGGAGATCGAGCTGAAAAAATAAGAACATATAATTATCCACAAAACAGAGTAACTGATCATAGAATAGGTTATACTACTAAAAATTTAGATAGAGTAATAGATGGGGATTTAGATAGTATAATAGATGCCCTAACTACTGAGGACCAAGCCAGAAAACTAGCTGGAGAAAACTAATGACAGTAGAAGAATTACTTGTCTTTTCAAAAAAATATATTCATAAAGATTATTCAAAAATTTTATTAGGTGATCTTTTGAATTTAAATCCTTTGGAGCTATTGTTACATTTGGATTTAGAAGTAGAAAGTGAAAAAGTAAATGTTTTTAAAAAGGAAATAGAAGCAATAAGAAATAATATTCCATTACAATACGTTTTAGGTTATACGAATTTTTATGGAAACAAATTAATTGTGAATAAAAATGTTTTAATACCCCGCTTTGAAACAGAAGAATTAGTAGAAAATACTATAAAATACATAAATAAATACTTTAATTATGATATCGATATACTAGACTTAGGTTGTGGAAGTGGAGCAATAGGGTTATGTTTAAAACAAAAAATAAATAAGGTTAACACAAAAGTAACTTTACTTGACATATCAGAAGAAGCTTTAAAAGTTGCCAAAGAAAATTCAAAAAATCTAAATATAGAAGTAGATTTTATAAAAAATGATATGTTGCAAAATATAAACAAAAGATATGATGTAATAATAAGTAATCCACCATATATAAGCTATGATGAAAACATAGAAGAAATTGTAAAAAAGAATGAACCTCATCTTGCTTTATTTGCTCCTGAAAATGGTCTTTATTATTATAAAAAAATATTAAGTACAATTAATAAAAATATAAAAGAAAAATATATGATTGCCTTTGAAATAGGATACAAGCAAAAAGAAGCTATTGTAAACTTAATAAATACTTATTTAAAGAATGTAGAAATTATATCTTTAAAAGATATGCAAAATAGAGATAGGATGATATTTATAATATCAAAAAATCTAATAAAGTAGAATTTTGTTATAAAATAAATGAATAATAAAATATAATATTACTCTTTAATATATTGAAGGGTGAGATAAATGAGAAAAATATTTGTATTCATATTTTTATTGACAATAATATTTGTTGCAAACGATTTAAACAAAGAAGAAGTTATAATACCAAAAGAATCTATACGTTTTAGAGTAATAGCAAATTCAGATTCAAAAGAAGATCAAGATTTGAAAATAAAAGTAAAAGATAATTTAAATAAAGATATTTTAAGTCTATTAAATAATAAAAATAGTTTAGAAGAAGTAAGAAAATCTATAAAAGAAGGAATGCCTTTATTAGAAAATACAATAAATAAAACTTTAAAAGAAAATAATTCTAATATAGACTATAATATTAATTATGGTGAAAATTACTTTCCGGTAAAAGAATATAAAAATGTAGTATATCAAGATGGTAATTATGAATCTCTTGTAGTAAAATTAGGTAAAGGCGAAGGACAGAATTTCTGGTGCGTATTGTTTCCACCACTTTGTTTAATAGATGAAGATGAAAAAGAACAAGATATAGAATATCATTTATTGGTAAAAGATATTTTAAATAAATATATAAATATAAATTAAAAATTAAGAATAAATAAAAATATAAATAATAAATTTATACTAGGTGAAACAATGAATAAAATAATAACTGATTTTTTAATAGCAATAGCACTTAGTATGGATGCTTTTTCAGTAGCAATCTGCATGACGACTAGCAATTTATTAGATAAGAGAAAAATGATATTCTTTTCTGTTCTTGTAGGTATATTACATTTTATAATGCCCTTACTTGGAAATTATATCGGTATTATAATATCTTTTAATTTAGAACATATTTCTTCTTATATATTGGGAATAATTTTTTTAATATTAAGCATAGAAGTATTTACAAGTAAAGAAAAAGAAAACTATATAAACATAAATTATTTATATTTAATAATAATTGCTATAACAGTAAGTATTGATAGTTTCACAATAGGGTTAGGTTTATCACTTACAAATGAGTATACATATTTATCAAGTTTAATTTTTTCTATAATTAGTTTTCTTTTCACTGTAACTGGTTTGACTATAGGTAAATATATAAATAACAAAGTAGAAAACAAAGCTAATGTAATTGGTGGTACTTTATTACTATTATTATCTATTAAATATTTTCTTAAAATATAGTCATCTATTAATATTAACAATAATTAAAAAAGAATATTTAGCAGGCAAAAGCCATTATAAAAAGCTAATGTATTTATTAGAAATTTTAAAAAATAAGTCAAATTTACTTGTTTTTTTTTAAGCTTTATTGACAAAGAAAGATATCTTTAATATTATACTTATAGAGTTAGTGGTAAAGTAGTATATAAAAATTATGGATTAATAAGTTTGATATATATAACTATTTTATATAATAAAGTAAAAAAATAACAAAACTCTAATATTTCAGATTAAATAATGCACTTAATTGGCAAAAATTAAATACAATATAGTGATGGAGGCTTTATGAAAATATTAGAAATAACAGGTGGAACAAAATTATCTGGTACTATTAGAATTAGTGGTGCCAAAAATAGTGCGGTTGCTTTAATTCCTGCTGCTATATTAGCAGACTCTAAAACAACGATTTGTAATATTCCAGAAATAACTGATACTGATAATTTATGTGAAATATTAAATCATCTAGGAGTTGTTACTAAAAGAGCAAGTGAAAGTATAATAATAGATCCCTCAAATATCAAAAATAATGAAATAGACGAAGAATATTCTAAAAAATTACGTGCATCTTATTATTTTATGGGAGCTCTTTTAGGAAAATATAAAAAAGTAGTAATGTATTTTCCAGGTGGATGTTCAATAGGAGCAAGACCAATAGACTTACATTTAAAAGGATTTGAAGCATTAGGAGCTAAAGTGCATATTGAAGGAAATAAATATACAGTTGAAGCTGAAAAATTAGTAGGTTGTCCTATATATCTAGATTTTGCATCTGTAGGAGCTACAATTAATATTATGCTAGCAGCTGTAAAGGCTGAAGGTAAAACAACGATAGATAATGCAGCCAAAGAACCAGAAATAGTAAACGTTGCTACATTTTTAAATAATATGGGAGCTCATATTACGGGAGCAGGTACATCAACTATAAAAATAGAAGGTGTCAAACACTTACACGGATGTTTCCATGAGGTAATACCAGATAGAATAGAAGCGGGAACATATATAATAATAGGTTCGCTTTGTGGTGATAATTTAAAAATAGATAATATAATTCCTGAACATTTAGATTCTTTAATATCGAAGCTTCAAGAAATAGGTGCTAAACTAGAAATAGGCCCAGATTATATAATAATATCAAAAGGAGAAAATTATAAAACAACAAATATAAAAACTGCTCCTTATCCTGGCTTTCCAACAGATTTGCAACAGCCTTTCATAACACTATTAACACAATGTTCAGGAGAAAGTAAAGTAGAAGAAACTATTTTTGAAAATCGTTTTATGAATGTTCCATATTTATGTCAAATGGGATCTGATATTTCAATAAGAAATCAAACTGCAACTATAATTGGACCAAATAAATTGAAGGGAAAAGAAGTCGTTGCCACAGACTTACGAGCCGGTGCAAGTTTAGTTGCTGCTGCATTAGTTGCTGATGGTAAAACTATGATTACAAATGTTGAACATATATTAAGAGGATACGAAAATATAGTTGAAAAATTAACTCAAGTAGGTGCTAAAATAAAGAGTCGAGAAATATAAATATATTAAAGACTCTTTTTTTTGGAGGAATTATGAATAAAAAAATAAAAATTATTATTTTAATTCTTTTAACATCATCAATTTATTTTATATATCAAGAAACTAATAATAACAATATTACGTATGTATCATTAGGTGACTCATTATCTTTGGGTGAAAATTCATATGGAGCTATAAGTTATGGTTATAGTGATTATTTTAAAGATTATTTGCAAGATAAAAATATTTTATCAATATATAATAAAACTTATACCAGTAAAACTAAAACTATTACAGAATTATATAATGATATATTAGTGGATGAAACAATAACAATAGATTCTGATAATTATAATTTAAGAAGATTATTATCGGATGCTGACATTATATCACTATCTATTGGTTTAAATGATTTAATATTAGAAACAAATACAGAAGAGTATTTATCAATTTATAAAGAGAATAAAATAGTAGAAAGCGTATATGATAAATATGAGAAATTAATAAGTGAAATAAAAAAATATTATAATAAAAAAATATATGTAATAGGCTACTATGAAAACAATTCTAAATATGATAAATTAATTTCTAAGATAAATAATAAATATAAGCAATTATGTAAAAGAAATAATGATATTTTTATTGATACTAGTTTTATATCTAATAATAGTAAATATTTTGATAATCCAAAATCTTATTATCCTAATAATTTTGCATATCAAAAGATATCTAAGAAAATGATTGATGCTTATGAAAAAAAGTAAATATGTATCTTCTTTTATAATGCTAAAAAATTTTGCTGTCAATAATTTTTGAAAATGTCTTAAAAAAAGCTAAAAATTAACGGAAATTTTTAACCCGTTTTTCTTTACTTTC
>CANQWY010000001.1 GCA_947627675.1 uncultured Bacilli bacterium | reverse complement strand
AAATTATACATTTGAGATTCATTATATTTAAATATATAATTAACTTGGAGTGTGATTTAATGGATAAATATAATTTAAAAGAATTAGAGGAAAAACTTAAGTATTGTAAAAATATGAAACTAGAAGATGTAACTTTAGATGATGTAGATGAAATAAGTTCTATAAAAATAGATAGAAGGAAATCAAGTAATGAAAGAATATTAGATTTTATTATGAAAGTAAAAAATCCTTATATATTTAAAGTGAATGGTAAATTAGTAAGAATTAGTTTTTCTGATACAGATAAAACAGCAGAAGATTGTTTAACTAGAGTTTTAATGAATTTATATAGATAATAGTTATGGGAGGAGTTAGCATTATGACAACAATTTATTTGATAAGACATTCTATTAAAGAAAAAAATTATGGTGTTTTTGATAGCAATGATGATAGTCAAATCAAAAATGAAAAGACAATTTTAAGCGTTGATGGAGAAAAAATGGCAGAGCGTTTGTCTAAGCATAAAGAACTACAAAATATTGATGAAATTTGGGCTAGTAATTATGTTAGAGCAATTCAAACTGCTAAATATATATGTAAGAATAATAATATTGCTTTAAATGTTTCTACAGCATTTGATGAAAGACATTACGGAAAGTGGAGTAATGTTGAGAATAAAGAAAAATTTTGGATTAATCAATTTTTAAATAAAAATTTAAAAAATATTGATGGAGAATCACAAGTTGATGTTCAAAATAGAATGGATAAAAAAATAAAAGAAATAATTTATAATAATGAAAACAAAAGAGTTGCAATAGTATGCCATAATGCTTGTATATTATTTTATTTACTAAAATATTGTAATTTAGAAGAAGCTAAAATTAATAAGCAATTGACTATTACATATAAAGATAAAAAAATAATTGAATCGGGTATTATGAAATGTCCATCAATTATGAAATTAACATTTAACAATAATTCTTTAATAGATATTTCATATTTTGAGATTGATTAAAAATTGGTGTTAAAAAAACTGAGAGGAATGAAGTTTAAAAAATGTACAATCGACAAAGTTCGACAAATATCAACTGGTTGATTACGACATTAAACCATTATAAAATTACATTTGAGATTTATTATGGTTAAATGAAAGAAAAATTAAATAAATGTAAAAATATGCAAATATAAAAGATGCAACTTTAGATAATGTATTGAAAGGAAAAAATAAAATGAAAAAAGATTTAATGAAAACCAATGTTTATGATACTCAAAATATAATGGTTATTGTAGGAAGTTGCTTGGAAAAAATGCAACCTAAAGCATACAATGCACTAACTAAATATTCATATATAATTTATGATGTTTGTTTAGAAGAAACTCATATAAATATGGTAATAACTAAAATTATAGGAATGATTTGTAGGACAAATATTGATAAAATAGTATTTGCTTCTGTAGACAAATCTCCTCATTGTGTACAATTACACTACATAGAAAATGAAATAAGAAAAGCTATGGATATAAGCAATATAAAAATAATTCACTATGTTGCTGTGGATAATAATTTAATTGAGATATCAAATGAAACTATAAAAAAATCGAAAGCATTAAGTGAATTAGAAAAAATGAAATAAGATTAATTCAGTTAGGAAGTGATTTAAATGGAAAATCGACAAAATCAGGCAAATATCAACTGGTATATACCGACTTTAGTTAACTATTTACAAAATGCTTATAAATAGAGGATTTTAATGAATTTACTTTTTACATTTTGTTGTAATAAATAAAATATAAATTATGAAAAAAATAGGTAGTTCCGACATAAGTTAACAAAAACTGAAAGGAAGGAAAATTTTAAATGAATGACAATAATTTAATAATCTATAAAAATAGTGATGGAAATATAATAGTAGATGCTATATTTAAAGATGAAACGTTATGGCTTACACAAAAAGGAATGACAAAAGTTTTTGATTGCTCTACTGACAATATATCATTGCACTTAAAAAATATTTTTAAGGATAATGAACTTGATGAAAATTCAGTTGTCGAGGATTCCTCGGTAACTGCTTCTGATGGAAAAAAATATAAAACAAAAATATATAATTTAAATGCTATAACATTTTTGAAAAAAATGTTATATTCCAAATATGTTTGATTGAAATTAGAGGTGAATATATGTCTAATAAAATTTTAGAAGTCCAAAATATTAAAATAAATGTTACAAATATATATGATAATGATTATATTTGCATTTCTGATTTTGGTAAATTTAAAGAAGGAAAATCAAAAGCTGATGATGTGATTAGAAATTGGTTAAGGAATAGAATTACTCTAGAGTTTTTAGGAACAGGGGAATCTATTTATAATCCAAATTTTAATTCCGTCGAATTCGACGGGTTTAGAAAAAGTGCTGGACTTCATACATTTACTTTAAGTGTTACTGAATGGTGTGAGAAAACAAATGCTATTGGCATATATTCAAAACGTGGTAAATATGGTGGAACATATGCACATAAAGACATAGCATTTGAATTTGCATCTGCAATAAGTCCTGTATTTAAATTATATTTAATAAAAGAATTTGAAAGATTAAAAGAGTTAGAAAATCAAAATAGAGAGTGGGATGTAAAAAGAATACTTACAAAGAATAATTATTTAATTCATACAGATGCAATTAAAAAATACATATTACCTGATAATGATTTTTATAAAAATAAAGAATGGTTAAAATATGCAGAAGAAGCTGATATCCTTAATGTAATACTGTTTCATACTACTGCTAAGAAATGGAGAGAATTAAATCCAGAGTTAGCAAAAAATTCAAATGTAAGAGATTATGCAACAATTAATGAATTAACTGTTTTATCCAATTTAGAATCACATAATGCTGAGTTAATTAAAGAAGGAAAATCAAAAGAAGAAAGATTTGAAATATTAAGTGATATATGTAAATATCAATTAGATATTTTAAATAATGCAGAAAAAATTAAATTATTAAATGAAAAAGGTAGTGATTAAAATGTCAAATGAAGAAAAATTAACTAAAGTCGGAATTAACTGGTATCCTGGGCATATGGCTAGAACTAAAAGAGAAATAAAGGAAAAACTTAATTTGATAGATGTTATTTATGAAGTAGTAGATTCTAGAATGCCAGTATCATCAAAAATAAAAGATATAGATAATATCGTTAAAGATAAAAAAAAGATTATTATCTTTAGTAAATATGATCTTTGTGACAAAGAAGAAACTAACAAGTTTATAAAATATTACCAAGATATGAAATATACAGTAATCACTTCTGAATTAAATAATACAAATATTAAAAAAATAATATTGGAAACTAATAATTTAATGAATGATTACTTTATGAAGCAAAAAGAAAAAGGATTGCAAAGAAGAAATATTAGAGTATTAGTAATAGGAGTACCAAATGCTGGTAAATCAACACTTATAAATAAAATCGCTGGGAAAGCCAAAGCTGGTGTTGCAAGTAAGCCCGGTTTTACTAAGCAATTAAATTGGATTAAAATTGATAAAAATATAGAATTATTAGATTCTCCTGGAATATTATGGCCAAAAATTGAATCACAAGAAGAAGCAAAAATATTAGCCTCTCTATCCTCAATTAAAGAAGAGGTAGTGAATTCTTATGAAATAAGTAATTTTATTCTTAGAATAATGTTTAAGCTATATAAGGGCAATCTAAAGGAAAGATATGATATAACAAGTTTAAGTGAAGACTTAGTAGATGAATATAATCAAATTGCTAAAAAAAGAGGGGCATTAAAAAGAGGAGGTTTACCAGATTATGAAAAAGTTAGTAAAATTATTATAAGTGATTTACAATCTGGTAAACTAGGAAAAATTACTTTTGATAGACTAAAGTAAAAAAAGATTAGAGAGTTAATCCGTAAATTTTTCTTGTCTTTTTTTCTTGCAATTAAATAAAATATCGATATATACTATAGTAGGTGAGTTAATATGAAAAAATCTGATATTGAAAATATTGACAACTATTATTATGAAAGAGAATTAAGAAATAAAAATATTAATTTAATAGCAGGTGTAGATGAAGTTGGAAGAGGGCCCCTAGTTGGACCAGTTGTTGCAGCTTGTGTAATTTTGCCAGAAAAATTTTCATTATCTGGGTTAACGGATTCTAAAAAACTTAGTGAAAAAAAGAGAAATTTGTTTTATGAAAAAATTTATGATCAAGCACTTGCTATTGGAATTGGAATAATTGATGAAAAGAAAATTGATGAAGTAAATATATATGAGGCAACTAAATTAGCGATGATTGATGCCATTAATAATTGCAAAATAAAGCCAGAACATATTTTAATAGATGCTATGCCATTAGATATCGATATACCAACTACATCAATTATAAAGGGTGATTTAAAAAGTATAACAATAGCAGCTGCTAGTGTGATAGCGAAAGTAACAAGAGATGCTATGCTTTACAAATTAGATAAAAAATACCCTATGTATGATTTTAAAAACAATAAAGGATATCCAACTAAAAAACATATTGAAGCTATTAATAAATATGGTATTATAAAAGAACATAGGAGAAGTTATAAACCAGTTAGTGATTATATAGGTAAAAAAAATACAAAAATTAAAAAAATATCCTTATAATATTAATAAAGGTGGTTGCATTTATTTTATTAATAATATAAAAATATTAATGAGGAGAGTTATATGAAAAAAAATTTAGTTATTGTAGAAAGCCCCAGTAAAAGTAAAACTATTGGAAAATATTTAGGCAATGATTATAAAGTAGTATCTAGTGTTGGTCATATTAGAGATCTTGCTACGAGTGGTAAATATGGTCTAGGTGTTGATGTAGATAATGGATTTATACCAACATATATTAATGTAAAAGGGAAAAATAAATTAATAAAGGAATTAAAAAAAGATGTAGATGAAAGCAAAATGGTGTATTTAGCATCAGACCCAGACCGTGAAGGAGAAGCAATTGCATGGCATTTAAAAGATGCTTTGAATATTAAAGAAGATCATTATAAAAGAGTTTTATTTAATGAAATTACTCATGATAAGGTTCTGGAAGCTATAAAAAAACCAACTATTATAGATGAAAATTTAGTTAGAAGTCAGGAAACAAGGAGAATATTAGATCGTATTATTGGTTTTAGACTTAGTAAATTATTACAATCTAAAACAGGAGCAAAATCTGCTGGACGTGTTCAAAGCGTTGCTTTAAAATTAATTGTTGATAGAGAACGTGAAATTGAAAAATTTCAGAAAGAAGAATATTGGACTATTACCGCTAATTTTAAAAAGCCAGAATTTAGCGCTGAGCTTTTTAAATATCAAAAAGAAGATATTGAGATAAAAAATGAAATAGAAGCAGATGAAATATTAAAAAAACTTTCTAAAGAATTTTTAGTTGAAAACATCACTAAAAAGAATCAATCTAAAAATAGTAAGTTTCCATTTATAACTAGTACTTTGCAGCAAGAAGCTTCAAATAAATTAAATTTTCCTGCAAAAAAAACTATGTCAATAGCTCAAAAACTATATGAAGGAATAGATTTAAAAAATGAAACTGTTGGTCTTATTACCTATATGCGTACTGACTCATATAGATTGAGTGATGAATATACTAAAAGTGCATTTAAATATATAGAAAAAAATTATGGCAAGGAATATATTGGCTATATAAAGAAAAGTAAGAAAACAGATAATGTTCAAGATGCTCATGAAGCTATTAGACCTACTAGTATAAACAGAACTCCAGAAGAGGTTAAAGAGTTTTTAACAAATGATGAGTATAAACTATATAGTTTAATATATATTAGAACTTTAGCATCTCTTATGAGTCCTGCAAAAGTTGATAAAACAACAATAATACTAGATAATAATGGATATAAATTTAAAGTTACAGGCCAAACTTTAGTATTCCCTGGATATTTAAAAGTATACGAAAAGTATGAAACAAGTGAAGATAAAATTTTGCCGGATATAAGCGAAAATGAAAGCTATAACACTGAAGAAATACTAAAAGAGCAGCATTTTACAAAACCACCTGCTAGATATAGTGAAGCAAAATTAATTCAAGAAATGGAAGAGTTGGGAATAGGACGACCATCCACTTATGCTAAAATAATAGATACTTTAAAGGAAAGAAACTATGTTGAAGTAAGTGAGAAAAAATTTATTCCAACAGAGGTTGGAATTGAAACAACGGATAAATTACAGGAATTTTTCTCAGATTTAATTAATGTAAAATATACAGCAGATATGGAAAATGATTTAGATAAAATTGCTGATGGAGATTTAATTTGGAACAAGGTATTAGGAGAATTTTATAGTTTATTTGAACCAAGAGTTAAAGAGGCCTTTCAAGATATGGAGAAGAAGGCTCCAACGGAAACAGGAGAAATTTGTCCAGAATGCGGAAATAAGCTAGTAATTAGAAAAGGTAAATATGGTGAATTTGTAGCATGTTCTAATTATCCAGAGTGCAAATACATAAAAAAAGAAGAAAAAAAATTAGAAGAGGTAATGCCTTGCCCTGAATGTGACGGAATAGTAGTGGAAAAAAAGACAAGAAAAGGTAAATTATTTTATGGATGTAATAATTATCCTAAATGTAAATTTGCATCATGGGATAAACCACTGCCAGAAAAATGCCCTTTATGTGATAGTTATTTAGTAGAGCATAATAATAAAGTAAAATGTAGTAAATGTGATTATACAAAAGATGAATAAATTATATTTTGAAAGCAGGTAGTAATATGCTAGTAAATTTAAGACTTTCATATTCAAAAGATATTTATATAGATTTGCTTAAAGAAGTAGAGCTACAAGAAGTAGATAATATAACTTTAAGATATTTAAACAAAACAGCTCTTCTTACTTCTGATCAATTTATAGGAAAAGTAAATGAATTTTATTTCAGATACTCTAAATATAGAGAAAGTATAAAAAAAGCAGAGGATAAAATAGGCAATTTAGAAATCATATGTTATGATAGAGAAAATAAATTTAATAATTTAAGTGTCTTATATCAAAGTGATCAAGACATAACTAATACTTTATATATTATAAATAAAATAGAAGAAGAACTTAAAAAATGTGAAGATAAAAATTTAATATTAAAAATATATAAAGAATGTGACTTTTTCCTAGGAACTGAGTATAACTATGTTTATAATAAAATAGGACAGTCAAAAAATTTAATATTAAATTATGGAATAGTTCCAAATACAAAAAAACATTATTTAAAATTAATAAAAATTTTAAAAGAAGAGTTATCAAAAAAATATGATGAAAATCAAGAAGTAAACTATTATCGAATAAGAATAGTATATGACTTAATGAAAAAACAAAAACGATATATAAATAATTTATTAATAAGTGATAATATTTCATCACAAAAAAAATATCATGTAAGTAATAAAAATAATAATTCAAAAAAAATAAGTAAAAAGGCTAGAAAAGATGAATATCATGGAATGGGCGATTATTTTCTAGATTATTATAATGATGGTGAAAAAGTATGGCGCAAGTAGATGATTTTATTGATTATTTAACATACCAAAGAAATTATTCTAAATATACAATTATAAGTTATGAAAAAGATTTAAATACTTATTTAGAATATTTAAAAAGAGAAGGGTTAGATTATTTAAAACTAGAATATTCCGATATTAGGTTTTATTTAATGTATTTAAAAGAGAATAAAAAAGAAAAGAATTCATCTATTTGTAGGAATTTATCAGCTTTAAGAACATTTTACAATTATTTAATTGTTAATAATATGATAGAGAAAAATCCATTTAATTATGTATCAGGACCCAAAAAAGAAAAGCTGTTACCTAGATATTTTGAATATAATGAATTGGAAGAATTATTTAAAACTCCAGATGTTGGAACTAGTTTTGGCCAAAGGGATTCATTAATATTAGAAATGCTTTATGCAACAGGATTGCGTGTAGGTGAATTAGTAAATATAAAAGTAAAAGATATAAATAGAAGTGAAAGAACTATAGTAGTATTAGGAAAAGGAAACAAAGAGCGAATTGCCCATTATGGAGAATATGCTGAAGATATACTAGATATATATTTAAAAGATGGTTATAAGAAAATAAATGTTAATAATTTAGAATATTTATTTATAAATAATAAAAGAACAAAATTAACTGAAAGAGGAGTAAGAGATATTTTAAATAGAATTATAAAAAAGACAACTATAACTAAAAATATTTCTCCTCATATGCTTAGGCATTCTTTTGCGACTCATCTTTTAAATGAGGGATGTGATATTTTAAGTGTTCAAAAGCTATTAGGGCATGAATCGATATCAGCTACTCAAATATATACTCATGTTACAACAGAACATTTAAAAGAAGTTTATTATAATAAATTTAAAAGAGCAAAAATGAATAAGTAGGTTATTATGAAAAAATTTAATACAAAAGAAGAATTATATGAAAAAATATGGATTGCGTTGAAAATCAAGAAAAAAGAATTAAGTTATTTTAATATTAGTATTACTGAATATGAACTTTGGCAATTTTTAATTGAAAATTTCTTTAAAAATGCGTATAAACTAACTCTTTCAGATATTGTTAATAAAATTTTAAACGTTAATTATAAATTATTAGAGGACTATATTAAAAATTATTAAGTATTATTAGGATTATTAATATGTAAAAAAATGTAAAAATAATTAATTTTACTAATTTTTAATATATAATTAAAATAGATAGGAGGAATAAAAGTGGCATTAAAATATGATGATGAGTCTATAAAAATATTAGAAGGCCTAGAGGCAGTTAGAAAAAGACCTGGTATGTATATTGGCTCAACCGATAAAAGAGGATTGCATCACTTAGTTTGGGAAATAGTTGATAATTCCATTGATGAATCAATAAATGGTTTTGGTAACTATATAAAAATAACTATTCATAACGATAAGTCAATAAGCGTAGAAGATCATGGACGTGGTATGCCTGTTGGTATGCATTCATCTGGTAAGCCTACTCCTGAAGTTATTTTGACTATACTTCATGCAGGTGGTAAATTTGAAAACGATGGTTATAAAGTTTCAGGAGGCTTACATGGAGTAGGTTCAAGTGTTGTTAATGCACTATCTAAATATTTAGAAGCTACTATTTATCGTGATAAAGGCATATATTATATGCGATGCGAGAATGGTGGCAATGTTACAGTTCCTCTAAAAAAAATCGGTACTACAAACAGGACTGGTACAACTATAAGGTTTTTACCAGACAGCGAAATTTTTCAATCAACGAATATATCATATACAACGATTTGTGAAAGAATGCAAGAAGCAGCTTTTTTAATTAAAGGACTTACTATAGAAGTTATAGATGAAGACTCAAAAAGACAGTCTAAATTTTGTTATGAACGTGGGGTAGAAGAATTTGTTGAATATTTAAATAAGGGGAAAAATACTATTAATAAAGTTCTTAATTTAGCTGGGAATAAAGAAAGAATTGAAGTTGAAATAGCAATGCAATATACTGATACTTATAGTGAAACTATAGTATCATTTGTAAATAATGTAAAAACTATTGATGGTGGTTCACATGAAGTTGGCTTTAAAACAGCCTTAACTAGAGTCTTTAATGAATATGCCAAAAATAATGGATATTTAAAGAGTAAAGATACATCTCTTGATGGCAGTGATGTAAGAGAAGGCTTAACAGCTGTAATTTCATTGAAAATACCAGAAGATTTATTACAGTTTGAGGGTCAAACAAAATCAAAATTGGGTACTCCAGAGGCAAGAAATGTAGTTGATGCTATTACAAGTGAACAATTAAAACTATTTTTAGAAGAAAATAAGATAATTGCAACAGAAATTATTAATAAATCGTTAAAAAGTAAAGTAGCCAGAGAAGCTGCCAGAAAAGCCAGAGAAGAGGCTAGAAAAGGGAAGAAAAATAGCCCTAAAGAAAAAGCTCTATCTGGAAAGCTTACTCCAGCTCAATCGAAAGACAAAAATAAAAAAGAATTATTTTTGGTAGAAGGAGATTCAGCAGGCGGTTCTGCAAAACAAGGTAGAGATAGAAAATACCAAGCAATTCTTCCTTTACGAGGTAAAGTAATAAATACAGAAAAAGCTAAAATGGATGATATTTTAAAAAATGAAGAAATAAATACAATGATTTATACTATTGGTGCTGGTTGTGGGGCAAGTTTTGATATTAAAGATTGTGAATATAATAAAGTAATTATAATGAGTGATGCAGATGAAGATGGAGGCCATATACAGTGCTTACTTTTAACATTTTTCTATCGTTTTATGAGGCCATTAATAGAAGATGGCAGATTATACATTGCATTACCTCCTCTTTTTAAAATTGATTATGGTAAAAATAAAGAAGTAGAATATGCATATACTATTGAGGAAATGCAAGAAAAAGTAAAAGGCAAAAAATGTGAAGTACAAAGATATAAAGGACTTGGTGAAATGAATGCAGATCAACTTTGTGAGACAACAATGAAACCAGGTACTAGAACTTTGATTAGAGTAAATATAGAGGATGCTCAATTAGCAGAAAAAAGAGTAAGTGTTCTAATGGGAGATGAGGTTGCTCCTCGTAAAGAATGGATTGAAGAAAATGTTGAATTTTCATTAGAAGATGATTATAAAGTAGAATAAAAGTAGGTGTAATGATGGCAAAAAAAACTGAAACAGAAGAGATTATAGAAAAAATAAAAGAATATACATTGGAAGACATAATGGGAGAACGTTTTGGAAGTTACTCCAAATATATTATTCAAGAAAGAGCTATTCCAGATGCTCGAGATGGGCTAAAACCCGTTCAAAGAAGAATTTTATATTCGATGTTCCATGAAAAAAATACATATGATAGGCCATATAAGAAAAGTGCATCTACAGTTGGAGATGTAATTGGAAAGTATCATCCACATGGCGATACTTCTATTTATGATGCAATGGTTCGTATGAGTCAAAACTGGAAAGCCCGTATTCCATATATTGATATGCATGGTAATAATGGTAGTATAGATGGTGATAGTCCTGCAGCATATCGTTACACCGAAGCTAGGCTTTCTAAAATTAGTAATGAAATGGTAAGAGACTTAGATAAAAATACTGTTGAATTTGCTCCTAACTTTGATGATTCTCGTCTAGAACCAACAGTTATGCCTGCTAGATTTCCCGCTTTACTTGTAAACGGGGCAACTGGTATATCAGCTGGATATGCTACTAATATACCACCTCATAATTTAAATGAAGTTATAGATGCTACTATTTATCGAATAGATAATCCTAACAGTACATTAGAGGAGTTAATGAGATTTATAAAAGGACCAGATTTCCCAACTGGTGCTATAGTAGAAGGTAAGCAAGGATTAATAGATGCATATACAACAGGTAAAGGTAAAATAGTTGTTAGAGCAAAAACTGAATTTGAAGAAAAAGCTGGTAAGTATTCAATAATTATTACAGAGATACCGTTTGAAGTTAATAAAGCTTTATTAGTAAAAAAGATTGATGATATTAGGATAGATAAAAAAGTAGAAGGAATTGCTGAAGTAAGAGATGAATCTGCTAGTGATATTCGTATTGCAATTGATTTGAAAAAAGATGCTAATAAGGATTTAATCTTAAATTATTTATTTAAAAATACTGACATGCAATCTAGCTATAGTTTTAATATGATTTCTATAGTTAATAAATGTCCTAAACAATTAGGATTAGAAGGGTTATTAGATGCTTTTATTAAACATCAAAAAGAAGTTGTTACTAGAAGAACAAATTTTGATTTATTGACTGCTAAAAAACGTCTTCATATCGTAGAAGGATTAATTAAATGTCTTTCTATATTAGATGATGTTATAAAAGTAATACGAGCTAGTAAAAATAAAAGTGATGCTAAAGATAATTTAGTAAAAGAATTTGCTTTTTCTTATGAACAAGCTGAAGCTATTGTTGTATTACAATTATATCGCTTGACTAATACAGATGTTGTTGAATTAGAAGAAGAACTTAAGAAATTAACAAAAATTGTTGCTGGATTAACAAAAATACTTAATAGTGATACTGCTCTTAAAAAAGTTATGAAGCAAGATTTAGCTAAGATAAAAGAAGAATATTCATCTGAAAGATTAACAGAAATTAGAGATGAAATAACAGATACAAAAATAGATACAACTGAAATGATTTCTAAAGAAGACGTAATTGTCATGCTAACAAAAGATGGATACATAAAAAGAACAAGCATTAGAAGTTATCAATCATCAACTGATATGCCTGCATTAAAAGAAAATGATTTTATAATAGGCTTATATGAGTTAAGTACTTTAGATACACTATTAGTATTTACATCTTTGGGGAATTATCTACATATTCCAGTTCATATTATTTTTGATACAAAGTGGAAAGATATGGGAAAACATATATCAAATTTAATATTAGTAGAAGAAGGCGAAGAAATTATCTCTTGCATTCCTGCATATAATTTCGAGGTTAATAAAAATATAATTTTAGCAACCAAAAATGGTATGATTAAAAGATGTGAGCTTGCTAATTTTAAATTAAGTCGTTATTCAAAACCAGCTAGTTGTATGAAATTAAAAGATGGTGATAGATTAATAGATGCTATAGTACAAACTAAAGAAAATGTTTTTATAAGTACTAATAATGGATATGGATTAGCATTTAGAGCAGAAGAAATTCCTATGATTGGTATTAAAGCAGCTGGTGTTAAGGCAATAACCTTAAAGGAGGATGAAGTAGTTAGTATAAATAATTTCTCATATGATTTTGATGAGTATTTAACTGTTATTACTAAGAATGGAACAGCTAAAAGAGTAAAATTGAAAGAATTTGATTTATCTACCAGAACAAGAAAAGGGCTTTTGATGATAAGAGAAGTAAAAACGAAACCTTATAAAATTTTAAAAACATTTATAACCGATTCTAAAAATTATATTGGAATAAAATCCGATTCAATAAAAGAATTTAAAATAACAGAACTACCTATTTTGGATAGATACTCAACAGGTAAAGAATTATTAAAAAAAGAACCTACTAACGCTTTTATTATTAAAGATTTGGAGAAAAAATTAGAAACAATAAAAATAATAGAGGAAATTCCAAAAAAGGAGCAAATAGACCTAGATGAAATTGATAATAGATTATTAACAATAGATGACTTTATAAATTAGGTCTTTTTTTTTAATAATTTATTTGTTTTAGCATATAATTATGTAGGTGATAATATGTCTAAAGAAGATTTTAAAAATTTTGCTCGTCTTCATCCATCATTAGCAAGCCAAGTTAATTCTAACAATACTACATGGCAAAAATTATATGAATTATATGATATTTATGGTGAAAATAGTTCAGTTTGGGATAATTATTTTAAAAATACTACTGTACCATCCATCACAAATAATTCTACTGTGTATGAAAATAAAAATCTTAAAGATGTAACCATTTCTGATTTTATGAATACAATTAAAAATATTGATTTAGAAACAGTTCAAAAGGGTATTAATAATATTCAAAAAACAATAGGATTACTACAAGATATGGGATTAGGAAATTCTAAAAATGTAACTCCATCATATGAACCTCGACCTATGTATAAGTATTTTGAGGACTAATGCAAGTAGAAGCTAGAATAATAATTAATAGTAATCCCAATCTAAAAAAGTATTTAAAAGAGCATTCAACATGGTATAAATATTTAAATAGAGATGTTAGATTTTTAAAAAAGATGGAGGAAGAAATGAAGAAAGAATATAAATTAACAACAGAAGACAGAATAGAAAAAATTGGCGAAAGTATAAATTTAGTATCTAATCTATTATCAGTATTAAAATAATTCAAAATTACTTTTAAACTATATTTGAAAAATAGAAAAATTAAATCTATTATTATTACTTATAATGATAAGAAAGAATAAGATTTTTGATAAGGTTGGATCCTAATATCTACGAAAAAAAATTATTTTTTTTAAAAAATATATTGCAAATTTTGTCGAAATTTGTTATATAATAGATATGAACAATTATTGTTCATAAGGCGATACTTGTTTGTGCGTATCACCTTCTAAGCATTCGAATATATTCGAATGCTTTTTTAAGGAGAAAAATGGATATTTTATATAAATTAATAATAAATTTTGAAGATAAATTAAATAATGAAGAAATAATAAAGGAATTAAATAAATGTTATATTACAATAAGAAAAGACAACAAATTAATTGAGAAAATAAGAAAATATCAAATATCTAAAGATTTAAAATTAAAGGAAGAAATAGAAAATAACGATTCTTATAAAGTAGTTAGACGCTTAGAAGCTAATTTGAATTTAATGATTTTAGAGATTAACCAAGAATTAAATAATTTATGTAAAAATGGGGATGTATAATATGAAAGTAATAAGTGGCAAATATAGGGGCCATATATTATTAGGATATAATTTAGAGGGTACTAGACCAACCATGGATAGAGTAAAGGAATCTTTGTTTGCAATGATTCAATTTAATATAAAAGATAAAAATATTTTAGATTTATTTTCTGGTAGTGGCAATTTAGGTATTGAGGCATTAAGTATGGGATCTAAAAAAGTGTATTTTGTAGATAATAATAAAAAAGCAATATCATGCATAAGGAATAACTTAAATAAATTACAAGTAGAAGCTGATAAATATTTAATTATAAATAAAGATTATCAAAAAGCATTATTGGAAATAAAAGATAGAAATATAAAATTAGATATAATTTTTTTAGACCCACCTTATAAGACAAATTATATAAAAAAATCTATAGAGTTAATAAATGATTATAATATATTAAATAGCGATGGGTTAATTATTTGTGAAAGTGATAATTTAGAAAAAATTATATATTACGAAAATTATTGTCAAATAAAATCAAAAAAATATGGTGATAAATATATAGTTATTTTAAAAAGAAAATGATATAATCAAATATATCTATAAAAGTAGGTGATATAATGCAAAAATTAAATAGTAATGCTTTTGCTATTTCAACTTTATTGTATGGGCTTTTAATAATATCAGTTCTAGTTATTTTTATGATTATTAGTTTATCAGCATTTAGCAAAAAAACTACAAATGATTTTGTAGAACAAACGGAGAAGGAATTACTTGAATTTGCAAATAGCAGAAATAACAGTATATGTAGTTAAAAGTAAAAAAATGTCTAAAAAAAATTAGCAAAATAAGTTGACAAGTGATAATTATAGACATATAATGATATTAGCACTCCGATATTTATAGTGCTAGGAGGTAATAGCATGCTTACCAAAAGAGAAAATAGTATTCTAAAATTAATAGTGGAAGAATACATTCCTTTTGCAAAACCTGTGAGTTCTAAATTAATAAGTAAAAGATTAAAATGTTCACCTGCAACAATTAGAAATGACATGCAATCATTAGAACTTTCAGGACTAATCGAAAAAACTCATACATCAAGTGGTAGAATTCCAAGTGAAGCTGGTTATCGATATTACGTTGATAATTTGATGGACAAAAGGAAAATGAAAGAAACCGATATGAAAAAGTTAGAAATAATATTCAGTAATCAACAATTAGCATTATCTGATTGTATTACTAAGAGTCTACAATTGGTTTCGGACATGACAAATTATGTAAGTGTTATCTTAGGATCTACCTCACATGAAAATTTGCTAAAACAAATTGAAGTGGTCCCAATAGATGAAGATAATATGACAGTTATTGTTATAACAGATAAAGGAAATGTAAAACATAAAATTATTAATCTTAAAAACGTTAGTTTAGAAGAAGTTAAGAAAACTGTTTCTTTGATTAATAACCTTATTATTGGTACTCCAATTGATGAGGTAAGTACTAAACTTGAATATGAAGTTAAACCAATTATAGGTAAATATGTAAATCAACACGAACAAATTTATAATGCATTCTATCATGTATTTACCGATTTTACTGAAAGTAATAATGTAAATATAGTTGGCAAAAACAAATTTTTAGAGCAACCTGAGTTTTATGATTTAGAAAAAATAAAAGGAATAAATAGCAAACTTGATAATAAAGATATATTGAGAAAAATAGTTAATAAAAGTGACTCTCATGATATAGAAATATATATTGGAGAAGAAAACCAAATTGATGACAATGTTACTGTAATAAAAACTAAATATAAAACAAAGACAGATGAGGGAACAATTGCTATTATTGGTCCAAAGCGTATGGAATATAATAGAGTCATAAATTTGTTAGAGTTTATCAAAAAAAATATTGAAAGGTAGGAATTTATTTATGCAGGAAGAAAAAAATGCAACAAAAGAAGAGGAAAAAATCAAGATAGTTGATCTAAAGGATGAAAATGATAATTCTGAAGACACCGGTGGTGATAGCAAAGAAAAATCCAAGAAGTTAAAAAATAAAAAGCATCAAGATGTAGAAAAAGAAAATTTGCATAAAAAAATAGAAGAATTAAAAAAAGAAAATGAAGACTTGCTTGCAAAAATTAAATATTCTCAGGCAGAATTAATAAATTATCGAAATAGAAAAGATGAAGAAGTAGAAAATTTATTAAAGTATTCAAATAAAGATATAATTACTGATATTATTCCAATAGTAGATAATTTTGAAAGAGCTATATCTTTAGATGATAACAATTTAGATGATGAATTATCAAAGTTTTTAGTAGGATTTAAAATGATATATTCACAATTAACTGAAATATTAAGAAAATACGAAGTAACTGAAATAAGCAGAGCAGGCGAGATATTTGATCACAACTTAGAACAGGCTTTAATGACTGATACAGTTGCTGATAAAAAAGATGATGAAGTCTTAGAAGTATTATTAAAGGGTTATAAATTAAAAGACAGAGTTATTCGCCCTGCAACTGTTAAAATTAATAAATTAGATAATGAGAAAAGTGAGGAGATATAATTATGAGTAAAATAATAGGTATAGACTTAGGTACAACAAATAGTTGTGTATCTGTATTAGAAGCTGGAGAAGCAAAGGTAATTCCAAATCCAGAAGGAGGAAGAACAACTCCATCAGTAGTTGCATTTAAAAATGGAGAAAGAATAGTAGGTGATGCTGCAAAGCGTCAAGCTATTACTAATCCAAATACAATATCAAGTATCAAAAGATTAATGGGAACTAATAAAAAAGTAGAGGCAGAGGGTAAAAAATACACTCCCGAAGAAATATCAGCTATGATCTTAAGTTATATGAAAGATTATGCTGAAAGTTATTTAAGAGAAAAAGTAGATCGTGCAGTAATTACTGTTCCAGCATACTTTAATGATGCAGAACGTCAAGCTACTAAAAATGCTGGAAAAATTGCTGGTTTAACTGTTGAAAGAATAATTAACGAACCAACTGCTGCAGCTCTTGCATATGGGCTTGATAAACAAGATAAATCTCAAACTATTTTAGTTTATGATTTAGGTGGAGGAACTTTCGATGTTTCTATTCTTGAACTAGGTGATGGAGTTGTTGAAGTTAAATCAACTAATGGTAACAATCATTTAGGCGGAGATGACTTTGATAAATGCATTATCGATTATTTAGTTGATAACTTTAAGAAAGATAATGGTATTGATTTATCTAAGGATAAAATGGCAATGCAAAGACTTAAGGAAGTTGCTGAAAAAGCTAAAAAAGATTTATCTGGTGTTACATCTACACAAATTTCAGCACCATTTATTACTCAAGGACAAGATGGTGGTCCATTACACTTAGATCTTACTCTTACTCGAGCTAAATTTGAAGATTTAATTCGTGATTTAGTAAAATCAACTTTAGAACCTGTAAGAAATGCTTTAAAAGATGCAAAATTAACTAAAGACGACATAGACAAAGTAATATTTGTAGGTGGTTCTACTCGTATTCCTATGGTATATGATTTAATAAAAGATGAATTAGGTAAAGAACCTTCAAGAGAAGTTAATCCAGATGAAGTTGTTTCAATGGGAGCAGCTATTCAAGGTGGTGTTTTAACAGGAGATGTTAGTGATATAGTATTATTAGATGTTACACCATTATCACTTGGACTTGAAACTTTAGGTGGTGTTATGACTACATTAATTCCTAGAAATACTACTATTCCAACTTCTAAGAAAGAAGTGTTCTCAACCGCTGCAGATAATCAACCAGCAGTAGATATCCATGTACTACAAGGTGAACGTCCTATGGCTGCTGATAATAAGACTTTAGGAAATTTCCAATTATCAGGAATTCCTGCAGCACCACGTGGAGTACCACAAATTGAAGTTACTTTTGATATTGATGCTAATGGTATAGTTAATGTTACTGCAAAAGATTTGGGAACAAATAAATCACAAAAAATCACTATAACTTCTAATACAAATCTTTCAGATGAAGAAGTAGAAAAGATGATGAAAGAAGCTGAAGCAAATAAAGAAGCTGATAAAAAAAGAAAAGAAGAAGCAGATTTAAAAAATGAAGCTGAACAATTATGCTTCCAGACAGAAAGCTCAATGAAAGAATTTGGTGACAAAGTAGATAAAAAAGAAAAAGAAGAGATAGAAGAATTAATTAAAGAGGTTAGAGAATGTCTTACAAAAGATGAGATAGATCAAGAACAATTAAAACAAAAAAAGGATTCTCTACAAGAAAAAGCAATTGCTATTGCAAGTAAGATATATCAACAAGCAGCACCTGCTGAAAATCAAGACCAATCTGAAACAGCTTCTGAAGATAACAAAAAAGATGATAATATAAAAGATGCTGATTACGAAGAAAAATAATAATTATAAATTAGAAGTAGTCACTAGGACTGCTTCTTCATATTAATAGGAGAGAAAATGGATAATAAAAAAAGGGAAGAAGTTAATAGCAGTGATAAATGGAATATAGAATTAGTATATAAAGATATAGATAGCTTTAATGCTGATATGGAAAAAACTTTAAAGGAAATAGATATATTAGAGAATATGCAAACTGATTTTTTAACTAGTTCTGAAAAATTCAAAGAATTCTTAATGCAAGATGAAAAGACATCTAGAATGATTGAAAAATTATCGGTATATGCAAATTGTAGAAATGATGAAGATAAAAGAGAAGCAAAATATCAAGAACTTTCTGGCAAAATTACTAATTTATATTCTTTATATAATGAAAAAACATCATCAGTAATTCCAGAAATTTTAAAACTAGATAAGAAGATAATTGACAAGTACATAGAAGAACAAAAAGAATTAGAACCATATAAATACTATTTTGATGTAATTTTCTTAAAAAAAGAACATATTTTAGATGAACAAGTTGAAAAAGTGTTATCATCATATTTGCCTGTTTTATCAGCTCCTAGTGAAATATCTTCATATTTGACAAATGCAGATATAAAATTTGGTTTTATTGAAGATGAAAATAAAAATAAAGTTGAATTAACAGAATCAAATTACTCAATATTTTTAAAAAGCAAAAATAGGGATGTTAGAAAACAAGCATTCAAAACTATGTTAAATACCTATGGTAATTTTAAAAACACCTTAACTTCATCTTATTCGGGAGCTATTAATTATGATACTATAACAGCAAGATTAAGAAATTATACTAGTTCGATAGAAATGTATTTAAGTTCAAAAAAAATACCAATAGAACTATATAATAACTTAATAAAAACTGTGAGATCAAATATTGATGTACTATATGATTATTACGCTTTAAAAAAAGATATTCTAGGTTTAACTGAATTTCATTTATATGATGGATATGTTAAAGTAATAAAGGATAATGAGAAGAAATATTCCTATGATGAGGCTAAAGAAATAGTTTTAAAAGCATTGAATATTTTAGGAGATGACTATATTAGAGTATTAGAAACTGCATTTACTGAAGGATGGGTTGATAAATATCCAAATATAGGTAAGAGAACAGGAGCTTATTCAACAGGCAGTTATGATACTTTACCATATGTTTTGTTAAATTATACTAATACCTATAATGATATAAGCACATTAGCTCATGAACTAGGGCACTCAATGCATACATATTATTCTAATAAATATAATCCATATATAAATTCTGGTTACCCCATCTTCTTAGCAGAAATAGCATCAACTACAAACGAATTATTATTAAGTAATTATATGTATCTAAATAGTAGTACAAAAGAAGAAAAGCTAGATATTTTAAATGAAAAATTGGATTTATTTAAAGCAACTATATTTAGACAGACTATGTTTGCTGAATTTGAAAAAAATGCTCACGAATATGTTGAAGATAAAAATATTTTGACGAGCGATTATCTATGTGATATGTACTATAAATTAAATAAAGATTACTTTGGAGATAATGTTATAGTTGATGATGAAATAAAATACGAATGGTTAAGGATCCCACATTTTTATACACCGTTTTATGTTTATCAGTATGCAACAAGTCTTTCAATTTCGTGTTATATTGCCGAAAATATTATTAATAAAACCCCTGGTTTTAAAGAAAAGTATATTGAATTTCTAAAATCTGGAGGAAGAAATTATCCATTAGAAGTATTAAAGATAATTGATATAGATTTAACGAATACTGAAATATTCGAAAGTGCAATTAAATTATTTAAAAATACTATAGAAGAATTCAAAAAAGTTTATTATAAAGAGTAGTGAGGTGAGATTATGTCAGACAAAAGAGATTATTATGAGGTACTTGGAGTTTCTAAGACAGCAACAGCTCAAGAAATAAAAAGTGCTTTCAGAAAACTTGCTAAAAAATATCATCCTGATTTAAATAAAGATGATCCTACAGCAGCTGACAAATTCAAAGAAGTTCAAGAGGCTTATGAGGTATTATCAGATGATGCTAAAAGAAGCCGATATGATAAGTTTGGCCATGCAGGAGTTAGCGGTAATGCCTCTGCTGGAGGAGGCTTTGGTGGTTTTGGATCATCATATGGATTTGATGCTAGCGATATAGATTTAGGTGATATTTTTGATTCTTTCTTTGGCGGAGGCTTTAGTAGTGGTTTTTCTACTAAATCAAGTTCTAGTAATAGAAAGAGAAATGGAACCGATCTCTTGAAAAAAATTAATATTACTTTCCAAGAGGCAATATATGGCTGTGAAAAAGATTTAGATTTAGATGTGGTGGAAGTATGTAATACATGTTCAGGAGAAGGTGGAATAAATCCAAAAACTTGTAATAAATGTCATGGTAGTGGAACTATAACGACAGAGCAGCATACTATATTGGGGTCATTTTTGTCAAAGACAACGTGTCCAGAATGTCATGGTAGTGGGAAAATATACGAAAAAAGATGTCCAGATTGCCATGGTGATGGTCAAACAACGAAACATAAAACGATAACAGTAAATGTTCCAGCAGGAATTTCAACAGGTGATAGACTTAGACTTGCTAAGAAAGGGGCTGCTGGCTCAAATGGGGGAGAACCTGGAGACTTATATTTAGAATTTTATGTTGGTGAACATAAGTACTTCAAGAGAGAAAATGATGATATCTATTTAGATGTTCCAATAAACATAACTGAGGCTATATTGGGCTGTAAAAAAGAAATCCCAACCTTGTATGGTTCTGTAAAATTAAATATACCTGCTGGTACTAATAGTGGTGATATTCAAAGAATTAGAGGTAAAGGAGTTGATAACAAAGTAAAACATAGTAAAGGAAATATGTATATTACTATTAAAGTCATTACTCCTAAACATTTAAATAGAGATCAGAAAAAATTAATAGAAGCACTTGCTAAAACTGATTTAGATGATGCTGAAATTAATGAGTTTAGAGATTTTATAATAGAAAATTATTAAAAAACACTTTGTTATATAAAAGTGTTTTTCTTCTTAACTAAATTTAAAAAATCATGGTTTTTAATACCCTAGTTGTATTAGCAAAATTAAGCTTTGCAATTTCTTCTAGTTTTTCTTCGCCGAATTTCTGAACGATTTCTTCTCCAATTTTGTCAACTTCTTTTGAGGCCCCCTTTAAAAGTGGAATACCTAAGCTATCACTCAATTTATCGAATTCCTTTAAAAAGATATATCTACTGATAATTGATGAACTAGCAACTGCTAAATTTTTATCTTCAGCTTTAGTCATGAAAGTAATACCTTTTTGCTTATTCGTATCTTCTTTAATATATTCATAATACCTTTTTTCTCTTGCAAATTCGTCTACTATAATATAATCATATTTAGGATTTTCTTCTTGAATTAATTGATATAGTACTTTATTATGCATAATGGCTTTAATTTTATTCATATTAACATCTTTTGAATATTTTTCATTGTATTCCTTATTACTTAATATTAGACTTCTGTATTTAATCTTTTTAGCAATTTGAGGAGCAATTTTAAGTATTTTATCGTCACTTATTTTTTTGGAATCACCAACACCTAAACTTTCTAAAAAAGGAATATCCTCTTTTTGAACATATGATGCAGTAACAACAATTGGTCCAAACCAATCTCCCGTCCCAACTTCATCGCTTCCAACACTATTACAATTATAATATTTGCTAAAGTCTTCTTTAGGTTTATCAGAGAGCCCCATCATTTCTTTCCACATGCTAGCATCAACATCAGCGCTAACTCCTTGAAACATAACCTTATTAGAAGTATATAAAGTTATAACGGTATCATTATCGACAGCTTGAAAAATAACATAAGGTATTTCTTTATCTTTTTTCTTATCTGCGTAATATTTTATCATTTTTTCTTTAATATCATCATTTACTTTAAAAACAACATTCATATCTCCACCTCTAAAATATTATAACTTATTTTTTTTATTTGTGCTATAATAAAAAATAAGGAGGAAAATGATTTATATGAATTTATTAAATGTAATAATAATACTGTTTATACTACTATGTATGGTTACGGGTTTAAAAAGAGGATTTATAAAGGAAACAGTAAATGTAGTTGGGAATGTTGTAATATTAATAATTTCTTTTTTATTTATGAATAGTTTAGCAACTATTTTATATCAATTTTTACCATTTATAAATTTAGGATTACTTGACATTAGTTTATCTGCCTTAAACATTTTAGTATATCAAATAATTTCTTTTGGTATTATTTACTTTATATTAAATGCTATATTAAGAATTATTATTTCACTTACAAATATAATTGATAAATTAATTAATGCCTTAGTAATTATAAGACCAGTATCATCTTTTTTAGGAATGATAGTAGGATTTATAAGTGGATATGTAATAACTTTTATAATATTATTAATACTATCGATTCCTTTTAGTACAAATAACACATTTTATAGTTCTTCAATTGGCAATTTTATTCTAGAAAAAACACCAATATTTGCATCTTTAACAACGAACATTAGAAATACAACAAAAGAAATATATAGTTTAGCAAATACAATAAAAAATGATAATCAAAGAATAAAAAATTCTAATCAATATAATTTAGAAGTTTTAGATATTATGCTTAAACATAAATTAATTAGTGTTGAGACAATTGATAATTTAATTGAACAAGGTAAATTAGGTGATATAAAAAATATAAATAAAGTATTAAATAAATATAGATAGGAGAAGAAATATGATAAAATATCTAGAAAAAGAAGAAGATTTTAATTTAGAAATTACTAAAAAATTAGTTATAGTTGATTTTTATGCTACTTGGTGTGGACCATGTAAAATGTTAAGCACTGTTTTGGAAGCATTTACAGAAGAAAATAAGGATATAGAAATATTAAAAATTGATGTTGATAAATTTCCGGATATAGCCAGAAAATATACTATTATGAGTGTACCAACTCTTTTACTATTTAAAGATGGAAACCTTGAAAAAAAGGAAGTTGGTTTTAAAAATAAAGAAGAATTATATGAATTGACTAAGTAGAAAGCACATTACAAGTGTTTTCTTATTTTATTTTTATGTAGATATTATCAATGATTTCATAAGAAAAATTCTGTTTTTTCAATATATTTATAAGCTTTTTATCTACTTTTACTTCATAATATACTTTATCTAAAAATATTTTATTAATTATTTCATAATTATTTAAAATATAGTCAAGTTCTCTTAATTTAGCATAACTAGTATTGATTTTTATTAAGTATCCATCAATTAATTTTAAAATTTCTGTCTTTTTTAAACATTCGACAACACTATTTGAATATGCTCTAACAAGTCCAGACGCTCCTAATTTTATACCCCCAAAATATCTAGTTACAATACATAAACAATTGTTAATTTTATTATTTCCTAAAACATTTAAAATTGGTAAGCCTGCTGTTTTATTAGGTTCCCCATCATCACTTGTTTTTTTATTAGGCCCAATAATATATGAATAACAATAGTGATTTGCTCTAGGATATTTATTTTTTGTTGTATTCAAATAGTTTTCTACATCATTAATATCATTAACGAAAAATAATGAACAAATAAATCTAGAATTTTTAATTATAATTTCATTTTCGACATTTTCTTTAATAACATTCATGAAAATCACCAAAAACATTATATCAAAAAAATTTTTTAACTACAAACTCCTTTTATTATAGAAATAATTTTGATATAATTATAATAGTTATGAAAGACGAGGGGAATTTTATGAAAGAAAATAAAACGAATGAAAAATTAAATATTAAAAATTTAAATAGATGTATAAATGAATACAAAAAATTAGGATATTTACTTAACAATTTAGTAATAATTATAATGTTTTGCTTAGGCATATATATTTTAAATAAGCTTCATTTATTTAATGTTATTGGAGATATTTTTAAAGTTTTAATTCCTCTTTTTATAGGTTTCATTATTGCATGGTTTTTGTCTCCTACTATTGATAAACTAACTAAGAAAAAGATACCTAGAATATTGTCTTGTATTATTATGTATGTAGTAATCATTGGAGTAATATTTTTAATATTATCTATAGTTATTCCAAATTTAGTTAGTCAAATTAAAGATTTAATTGCTGCATTACCTAATATTTTAGATCAATTAGAAGAAATTATCGATGATATATTTAAAAATAATGATATTTCATCTATTGAAAATATTAGGAAAAATATATTTAAAGCCATTGGAAATATTAGTGATAGCTTATCTGGTGGTATCCCTGAAACATTAATAGGGGGAACAAAAAGTTTAATTTCAGTAATAACTACCTTAGTACTAGGAATTATGATAAGTTTTTACTTAGCATTTGATTATCATAAAATTACCAAAAGAATATATGATTTAACTCCTAAAAAATATCATGACGAACTAAAAGATTTATCAAATAGAATAAATTCATCATTGAGAAGTTATGTACAAGGACTATTAATTGTAATGTTACTAGTTTTTATAAGCCAAGCAATCGGATTAACTTTAGCTGGATTAAAAGCACCTCTAATTTTTGCATTATTTTGTGCTATAACTGATATAATACCATATTTTGGCCCTTGGATTGGAGCGATTCCTGCAATAATTGTTGGCTTCACAATATCTCCTCTTACAGGTATTTTTACTATTGCTTCAATATTAATAGTTCAAACATTAGAAAATAATTTTTATCAACCACTTATTATGGGGCATACAATGAAATTACATCCTGTTATTATTATGTTAGGTCTCTTGATTTTTGGACACTTTTTCGGTATAATGGGTATGATATTTGCAACACCACTTGTTGCTATATTGAAAATAATTTTTACGTTTATAAATGAAAAGCTAAATATATTAGATAAAATCAAATTAAAAATGGATTATTTTGCATGATTAATATTTAAAAAACTGTGATAAAGAAAAGTACTAAAATAACTATAGAGAGTTAGTAAATGGTGAAAGCTAATAATTTTTAGGAAAGCTACTTTTGAGTTTTTACGGTAAATAACCGTTATAATAAATAAGACCAAATTTAGGATGGTACCGGGCATTTTTGTCCTCCTAAAACGGTCTTTTATTTGTATATAAAAAGGAGGATTTTATGAATAATATTATTGCTATTGTAGGAATGGCTGGGAGTGGTAAATCTTTAGCTTGCAATTTTTTTGAAGAAAAAGGATACAAAAATGTTTATTTTGGTGGAGTAATATACGATAAAATGCATGAGAATAATATAGAAATTACTCCAGATAGTCAAAAAGAATTTAGAGAAAATTTAAGAAAAAAATATGGAATGGGTGTAGTAGCAATGCTTCTTTTAGATAAAATTGCGGAGCTATATAAAAATAATAATGTAGTATTAGATGGATTATATTCATGGGATGAATATAAAATATTAAAAGATAAATTTCCTCAATTAAAATTAATTTCAATTATAGCAGATAAAGATATTCGCTATAAGAGAATAGCTAGTAGAAAAGATAGACCATTTTCTACAGATGATATCATAAAACGGGACATTTCAGAAATAGAAAATTCTGCTAAAGGTGGCCCTATAGCCTATGCTGATTTTTATATTTTAAATAATAAAGGACTAGATGAATATAAAATTCAATTAATAGATGTAATAACAAAAATTGAAAAAGGAAGTGACTAAAATGAGAAAAATGACTCATATGGAAATTAGAAATATGTGGCTAAACTATTTTTCTAGTAAAAATCATAAAATAGTAGAAAGTGCATCTTTAATACCCATAAATGATAATTCTTTATTATGGATAAATGCTGGTGTTGCTCCACTAAAAAAATATTTTGATGGAACAGAAATTCCCATATCTAAAAGGATTGTAAATATCCAAAAATGTATTAGAACTAATGATATTGAAAATGTAGGAATAACTAAAAGACATCAAACTTTTTTTGAAATGATGGGTAATTTTTCAATTGGCGACTATTTTAAAAATGAAGCGATTGAATTTGCTTGGGATTTACTAACAAACAAGGATTTTTTTGCAATCGAAAAAGAGAAATTATATGTAACTGTATATCCTAAAGACTCTACGGCCTATAATAAATGGTTAGAAGTAGGAATGCTAGAAGACCATATTATTAAACTAGAAGAAAATTTTTGGGAAATTGGAAACGGTCCTTGTGGGCCAGATAGTGAAATTTTCTATGATAGAGGAGAAAAATACGATAAAGATAAAACTGCATTAGAAAAGTTTAAAAATGATGAAGAACAAGAACGTTATATCGAGATATGGAATAATGTATTTAGTCAATATAACGCTACTGAAAATACAAGTAGAGATAATTATAAAGAATTACCTCACAAAAATATTGATACTGGAGCAGGACTTGAAAGATGGTGTTTAATATTTCAAGATGTTGATAATACTTTTGAGACAGATTTATTTTTACCAATTATAGAACATATTGAACAACTTACGAATATTAAATATCACGATCAAACAGATTTTAAAATAATAGCCGATCACATAAGAGCTCTTACATTTGCATTAAGTGATGGAGCATCTTTTTCCAATTCTGGTCGAGGATATGTTTTAAGAAGACTTCTTAGAAGAAGTATTAGATCTGGTAAAAAATTAGGTATTAATGATTGCTTTTTATATAAATTAGTAGGGACAGTTGTAAAAATTATGGAAGATGCTTATCCATACTTAAGAGAAAAACAAGTTAATGTTGAAACAAAAATCTTAGAAGAAGAGAAATTATTTCTTTTAACATTAAATGATGGAGAAAAGATTTTAAAAGAAATGCTAAAAAAATCAACAGATGGAATTTTGAGTGGTGCAGATGCTTTCAAACTTTATGATACTTATGGTTTTCCTTTTGAGCTTACATTAGAGTATTTGCATGAGATGGGTTATACTACTAATAAAGAAGAATTTGATAAATATATGAATTCTCAAAAAGAGTTAGCAAGAAAATCATCTCGTACTAAGTCATCAATGGCTACCCAAAAACAAGTATTACTAGATTTTAAAGATAAGTCAACATTTGTATATGGAATATACCGTTTAAAAACAAAAATATTAGCAATATTTTCTAAAGATACTTTATTACCTAAATTAAATCACGATGGCTATATTGCTCTAGAAAGAACATGTTTGTATGCAACATCAGGAGGTCAAGTTAGTGATACTGGTATGATTATAGGTAAAAATTTTAAAGCTAGAGTAATAGAAGTATTTAAAGGGCCTAATGGGCAAAATATTCATAAAATTAAATTATTAGATGGATCATTATCTGTAGGAGATGAATGTGAGGTTATTGTAGATAAAGAAAAAAGAGTAATGACTGAAATGAATCATAGTAGTGTCCATTTACTTCATTATGCTTTACGAACCGTAGTAAACGAAGAAATAAGACAAGCTGGAAGTTATGTTGATAGTGAAAGATTACGTTTTGACTTTACTTATTCATCAAAATTAACAGATGAAGATATAATAAAAGTAGAAAATAAGGTAAATGACCTTATTAGTAAAAGTTTAATAGTTTCTACAGAAATAATGCCTCTTGATAAGGCTAAAAAATTGGGTGCCATGGCATTATTTACAGAGAAGTATAAAGATCTTGTTAGAGTAGTAAAAATGGGAAAATCTATAGAATTATGTGGAGGTACTCATACTACTAACACAAAAAATATAAAAAAGTTTGCAATCTTTTCATACGAATCCAAAGGAAGTGATACGTATAGAATAGAAGCGGTTACAAATTCAAAAATTGACCAAACATTATTTGGGGTAATAAAACCATACAATGATGAAATGATAAAACTTTTATTAAAAGCCAAGAATATTATTGATGAAGCTAATAAAATTGGTATTTCGTTAGACTTTGATATAAATATAGATAATTCTAAGCCAACTAGTTATAAAGATGTTGTTTTTAATCAAAATGAACTTTCTTATGTCCAAAATGAAGTAAAAATGTTAGAGAAAAAATATATGGAATTGCGAGAAAAAAATGTTTTAAATAATTTAAATGAATATAAGAAAAATATTAAAACTGAGAATTCTATTCAATATTTAGTTATGAAAACAAGCAATATAGAAAATAATTTATTGAAAGCTATTGCTGATAAACTTGTTAATGAAGAAAATTTATCTATTGTTTTCTTTGCAAATATAAAATCAGATAATTCTATAAATTATATATGTAGAAGTAATAGTAATTTAAATGCAGCATATCTAATTAAACAAGCGGCCTTAAAATCTGATGGTAATGGGGGAGGAAGCCCAACATTCGCTCAAGGTGGGGGAAAAGATATAAATAATTTATATAACATTTTGGAATACATAGAGAAAGAAGTAAAAAATGGAATATAATTATTTATTTGAATATAAAAATAACTTGTCCTATATTAAAAGAAAGGAAGAACTAATTAAAAAGCTTGGCTTTGAAAAGGCTGAAATATTTGAATATACATTAGAAGAAACTTCATTAGACGATATTTTAGAGTCTCTTGATACATATTCGTTCTTAACAGAAAAAAAGGTAATTATAATTAAAAACATTGAATTATTAGATATTAATAAAGAAATAACTAAACACTTTTTTAAATATTTAAAAAATCCGGATACTAATAAATTATTGATAATGATATCAAATAATTTAGATAGTAGAAAAAAAATTACTAAAGAATTAAAAATAAATTGCAACTATACTTTATTAGAAGATAATCCAATAAATATCATTAAAGAAGAACTTAAGGGATATGATATTACCTTAAAGGCAATTAATTTATTAATAGAATATACAAATAGTAATATCGATTCAATAAAAACGGAATGTGACAAATTAAGGCAATACAAAGATATAGATACCGAAATTACAGTTGAAGATATAAAAAGCCTATGTTTTAAGCATCTTAATGATAAAAGTAATTTAGTATTTGATTTAGTGAGATATATCTCATCAAATAATAAGAAAAGTGCAATATTAGCCTATCAAGAGCTTAGCGATAGTATAGATGATATTGGTGTAATTAGCCTTCTAGAAAGCCAATTAAGGCTATTAAAGCAAGTAAGCTTACTGATGAAAAAAAGCAAAAGAAAAAACGATATTGCAACTATTTTAGATATTCATCCATATAGAATAGAAAAGACAATGGAATTATTAAGTAAAGTATCTGATACTGAAATTAATGAATTAATAAAAAAAATAGGAGAAATTGATTATAAAATAAAAAGTGGTATATATGATATGAAGAAACCACTTGAAATTTTTCTTTTAAATCTATAAAATAAGAATCAATGGATATTTATTGATTTTTATTTTTTATATTTTGAATTTTATCATAAATCTGTTTTAATTGGCTTTCATAGCCAATATTTTTTGGCATATAATATTTTTTATTTTTTAATTTATCTGGCATATATTGTTGAACAACATAGCCATTAGGATAGTTATGAGGATATTTGTACTTTGGATTATTAGGGCGAAGATGTTCTGGGATACTACCACAATCACCTGCTAATATATCATCAAAGGCCAAGTCAAAAGCTATATGGGCCGTATTACTTTTAGGTGAAAGTGCCATTTCACAAACAATGCTTCCTAAAATTATTCTTGCCTCTGGAAGCCCAACTCGTTCGCATGCATTAATGGCAGCATCTAATTTAGGCCCCATAGAAGGATTAGCAAGTCCTATATCTTCATAACAAATAACACATAATCTTCTATAAACTGATTCCAAATCACCTTCATTTATAAGGCGAGCTAGATAATGGAGACTTGCATCAACATCACTTCCTCTTATTGATTTTTGTAATCCACTTAAAACTTCAAAGTGCCCATTACCGTTTCTATCACTAAAGAAAACAGGTTTTGAATTTATTTTTTTAATAACTTTTTCATTGACGACTTTATCAGTTGTAGAATAATAGGCAATTTCTAAAAGATTATAGGCAAAACGTAAATCTGTTCCTGATAGTTTTGCAATTAAATTAATGCTTTTTTTATCTATATTTATTCCTTTTAAATATTCACTATTAATAGCTCTATTTAATGCTTTAATAATATCTTTAGTTTCTAAATCTTTAAGTTCAAATAATTGACATCTACTTCTAATTGCAGGATTAATAGAATGGTATGGATTAGTAGTAGTCATACCGATAAGTGTAATTAATCCACTCTCAAGATGAGGTAATAAAATATCTTGCTTATCTTTATGGAGACCATGTATTTCATCCATAATTAAAATAAGGCCATTATACATTTTTGCTTCTTCTATTACAATATCTATGTCCTTTTTTAAATTAATTGATGCATTTAAAAAACGATATTTTACTCCAAGTTCATTTACTATAGCTTGACTTATACTAGTTTTTCCTATACCAGGTTTACCATATAAGATCATAGAAAATATTTTCTTATTTTTGACTAAATTAGTAATTATTTTATTTTTTCCGATTATATGATTTTGGCCAACTACATCCTTTAATGATTTTGGAGCCATTTTAAATGCAAGTGGTTTTTCCATAGAAAATCCTCCTATAATAATTTACATAAATATCTTATTTATATTAATTTCCTTATAATACCTTTTCGCTTTTATGATATATTCTAGTAATTATAATGTCAATGATAAGTTGTAAATTTAGAAAAAATAATATATAATATTAATAGGTGGTTAATTATGGATTATAAGACTGCTGTTTCAGACTTCTTAAATTATTGTGTTTTTGAAAAAGGTCTTTCTACTAGGACCAAAGAATCTTATCAAAATGATTTAAAAGTATATTATTTTTTTTTAAAAAATATATATGGAAATAATTTTAATATAAATAAAATAAAAGAAAAAGATATTGAAAACTTTTTAAAAAATCAGATTTTATTGGAAGATAAAACTACTACAATAGCACATAAACTTACGACTATTAAAAGTTTTCATTCTTATTTAGAAAAAGAGAAAATTATAAAAAAAGATGTATCAGTTGCAATTAAGAGGCCAAAATTAATTAAGAAATTACCAAAAACATTAAGTGAAGAAGATATCGATAAATTACTAGACATAAATTTAGTAACAGCCTATGATTATCGTAATAAGGCAATGCTAGAACTTATGTATTCATCAGGTTTAAGAGTTAGTGAATTAATAAATATTACTATAAATAATTTAGATTTTACAAATTGTGTAATACGGATAATAGGTAAAGGCAATAAGGAAAGAATTATTCCATTAGGGGAATATTCTATGTATTATTTGAATCTATATTTAGAAAAAAGAAGTAGTTTACTGAAAAAGAATAATGAAGAATTTCTATTTTTAAATAATCATGGTAAAAGAATAACAAGACAAGGTTTTTTTAAAATATTAAAAAGAATATTAAAAGAAAAAGATTTAAATGAAGATATATCTCCTCATACTCTAAGGCATTCATTTGCGACCCATTTATTAAATAGAGGAGCTGATCTTAGAAGTATTCAAGAAATGTTGGGCCATGCTGATATATCAACAACCAGAATATACACTCACATAAGCAAGGATAAAGTAACAAACGATTATAATAATTATCATCCTAGAAGGAAAAAATAAGGAGGATTTTATGCGATATAAAAGAGTATTTTTAATAGTATTAGACTCAGTTGGAGTCGGTTGCGCGGAAGATGCTTTAAAATATGATGATATTGGTTCAAATACTTTGGGACATATTATAGAAAACACTAATTTATTTGTTCCAAATCTTAAAAAAATTGGTTTTTTAAATACTCTAACAATGAGTGAAACTGATAATATAGATGCTTATTATACAATTGCAAAGCCTAATAATCCAGGAAAAGATAGTTTGAATGGACATTACGAAATAATGGGTATTATATCAGATATACCATTTAAGACATTTAATGATGGATTCCCTATAGAAATATTAAATAGCATTGAATATGTAACTGGTAGGCGAGCTATTGGCAATAAATGTTGTAATAATAGCATTGATATTATAAATGAATTGGGCGAAATAGCAGCTAATTATGGTTCTTTAATAATATATACATCAGCAGATTCTGATTTACAGGTTGCAGCTCATGAGGATGTTATACCAATTTCTACACTTCATGAGTATTGTGAAAAGATAAGAGAAATTACTTTAAGAGAAGACTGGAGGGTAGGTAGGGTAATCGCTAGACCTTTTTCTGGCAAACCTGGTAATTTTAAATTAAATCAGCTTGGTAGAAAAGATTATGCAATTAAACCACCTAAAAAAACTGTTTTGGATTTTTTAAATGAAAATAGTTACAATGTAATAGGTATTGGTAAAATAAATGACATTTTTGATAAAGAAGGAATTAATAAAACTATTAAGGCCTCTAATAATAATGAAGTAATAAATAAGCTAACTAATATAATGGATAAAAGATTTACTGGATTATGTATGGCTAATTTAAGTGACTTTGATACTTTATATGGGCACATTAGAGATATTGATGGTTATGCTAAAGCACTTGAAGAATTTGATGTTAATATCCCTATTATTCTAAATAAATTAGAAACTGATGATTTACTTATAATTACAGCAGATCATGGAAATGATCCAACTTTCAAAGGAAACGATCATACTAGAGAAAATGTACCTGTTATTATATATAGCCGAAATTTTATATCACCAAAAAGATTACCTGTTTTAAATACATTAGCTGATATTGGTGCTACTATTGCAGATAATTTTGACGTTTCTAATCCTGAAATAGGAAAATCATTTCTAGATAATTTAGAGTAGAGTAGAGTAGAGAAGTGTTAATTTTATAAATTAAAAGGACTGTTCTCTGTAAATTTACAGATTACAATCCTTAAATTTTGCTATTTACCAGAAATTGCTTATAAATTTATTATTCACCATCAGCATCAGAAGAATATTTATCATCACAATCAAATGATTTACATATTGTTTCTTTTGTTTCTTTACAATCTTCATTATTACATGTACAATCCACTTCAATTTCTTCTAATGTACAATTCCCCTCTTCACAATCATTATATTTGCAACTTTCTACATTGCATTTTATAGAATTATTAATTTCTTTATTTTTATCTTTTTTCATTATTTTCCTCCCAATACTATTATGAGAAACTTTTTATAATTTTATACATATAACCATAATAAATAAAAATAAATGTATATTATATATCAAGATTTATTTATTTATTATTAACTAAGTGATAATAAAATCCTTATTATAATGTTATAATTATAGAAATAATAAATAATCTAATCTATGTAAGATAGAATTAAGTTAGAATAATAACACTTTCTAATATTTAAATTTGAAAAGATATGTACGCATGTATTCATGTTATTATACGTTTTGTTTATTTTAAATAATTTCCTATAATTAATATTATGTTAACTTCTTATTTTTGGAATAGATAGCTAAAACTATCTCTTCACTTTGGTTATCATTTTCTTATCTGAATTACTTAATTCATTAATAAAGTCACATGCCTGATGATCTAATTCTTCTAATGTTGTATTTTCAATTACATAGTCATAAGAATAATTTTCTACGTTAGCATCAGAATAATTAGACGTTATCAAACTATAATTTTGTCTTTTTATCAACAAAGTTTTTGCACCAAATGCAGACACAACTCTTGCAATTTCATTAGGTTCACGAATATGGATAAACATTATTTCGAAATCAGATTTTTCAAAATAATTAATAGCATCTTTAATGCTTTCATATGACAGATCATTATATTCGGTAGTTATTTTCTTCAAATCACTCAAAAATTTCCTAGATTTATCATCTTTTTCACCATGCCACCCTATCATTCTAGCTATTTCCTTTACTTTATCTACTGATGAAAAATTATAAATTTTGGCATATTTCGACGTTAATTCAACAAAAGAATCTTTACCACTTCCACCAGTACCATTAATTACAATAATTTTTTTATCTGCCCTCATATTTCTATACCTTTCTAGATTGTATTTCTGCTATTTTCTCTAAAACTTCTTTGGCATTTTTTTCATTAATCTCTGTATATCCAAGTTCTTTTAAAGCTTGGATTTTAGCAGTATTTAATTCTTGAGTTCTACTTAATTTTTCTTCTTTCTTATGATTAATATCTTCAACAAACCTTTTATGAGATTCACTAATCTTATTACGAGAAGCTCCCCCGTTATTATATAAATTCATAGCACTAAACATAATACTTTCAAAAATAAATTGTTTATCTTGATTAAAAACAAATTCTAGAGGATCAGTAAAACCTAATGATTTAGACATATATGCTAAAATATACTTAAGTTCATCTGTCGTATCCATAGACTGTATATAATGATATAAGTATACATAAGCATTATATGTTTTTTTAGTTTTATCACTTGATAATTTTTCTTTTAAAAGGTTAATAATATCAGAAAGTATTTCTTGTTCTTTACGATTGAAACCTTTTAAATCAGAAAGTATTTCTCCCCTATTAGTAGATACTTTTACTCCTTCACTAATTTTCTTTTCAATTGAAGTAATATAATTACTATCTACAATTATATTTTTAAATTCATCCTCAGAAGAAACTTCGAGCAAATCAAGAACTTTTAATTTTTTTTCCTTAGGCCATTCTTCTAAAGAATTGAGTGCTAAATAATTATAAAGCATTTGTCTAGAGACACCTAAATACTTAGAAAGTCTAACCTTAGATATTCCAATTTCATTTAATAATCTGTTTAATTCCTTCATGTAAATACCCTCCTATAGTTAATTTTAGCAGTTTTACATGAATAGTCAAGTGTAAATTGACAGATTTTTCAATATAATAAAATAAAGTATTATCAACAATCTATAAAACATACCATAATTTTTTATCGTCACGTCTTACTTCTTTAATAACACCTCCACCAATACAGATATCAGATACATATAAAACACAAGCTTGTCCAGGAGTAACACTTTTAATTGGATTGTTATATTTAATTAATAAATTACCATTTTCTAAATATTCAACTGTTACCTCATTATCATCTTGACGATATCTAAACTTGGCATTACATTTATTAGGCCTTAGTTCGCAATTAAAATTGATGTCTTCAACAATGCAACTATCAGAATATAAATATGGGTTATTTTCGCCTTCACAAACATACAATACATTTTCTTTCAAACTTTTCCCTACAACAAAAAGTTTATCCTTAAAACCACCAATTTCAAGACCTTTTCTTTGACCTATTGTATAATACATAAGACCAATATGAGTTCCTAACTTCTCATTAGTTTCAATATTAATAATATCTCCAGATAAATTAGGCAAATAATTTTTTAAAAATTGTTTAAAATTTCTTTCCCCAATAAAGCAAATACCTGTCGAATCCTTTTTTGTTGCAGTTATTAAGTTATATTCACTAGCAATTTTCCTAACTTCAGATTTTAAAATATTGCCTAAAGGAAACAAAACATTCTTAAGCTTATCAGCTGGTACTTGTGACAGAAAATATGTTTGATCTTTATTAGTATCCATACTTTTTTTTAAATAACCATCTTCCATTTTAGCATAATGTCCTGTTGCAATATAATCAGCTCCTAATTTCTCCGCTTCTTTTATAAAAAGATCAAATTTAATATATTTATTGCACATAATATCAGGGTTTGGTGTTCTTCCTTTTTTTAATTCATCTAAAAAATATTTAAAAACATAATCCCAATATTCTTTTACAAAGTCAGTTCTATATAAGGGAATACCTATTTTTTTACATACTGATAATGCATCATTATAATCTTTTTCTTGGGGACATATATCTTTATTATTGATGTTAGGATTACCTAAAAAATCATTATTTATAGAACTATCCCAATTTCGCATAAAAAGACCTATTACATTATAACCACTATTTTTTAATAAAATTGCTGCAACTGATGAGTCTACTCCCCCACTCATTCCAATAACAACAGTTTTATTGTTCATAACAACCACCTCTACTAGTTAAATTATACTCTAAATGACTAAGTTTGTAAAAGACTTTAATAAAATAGGCATTAAATAACTAGAAAATATTGAACTAATTAATAAAATAACTATCATTATACATAAAAGTTTTGAATATGTAATAGCCATTTTTCTTAAATTAAATTCTTCTTTTTTAAATAAATTTAAATAAAGCATTTTAGAGAAATTTATAGCATAAAAAGTTAAAATAAATATAATAAATAAATTAATAAGAAAAGGTATACTGTAAATAAGCATAATAATAATACCTTTGATTGAATATGTATATAATAAACTACTAATTGTAAAACCAAGGACAAAACTTTTAATGATAAGATAAATAATACTAATTGGAATTCCTATAATAGAAATGCCAAGTATCCAAACTAAAACTGTAACAACAATATTAGATAAAATATTGTTTATTAACATATTTAAAGAATCAATTTTGTTATTATTAATGTTTTTAAAGAAATTATCAAAACTTATTTTTATTAGGTCTCTTTCGTTCTTTGATATTACTGCAACATAAAATATACCTATAATAACACTAATTAAAGTAATATAAACAAGTAATTTAAATAATTTTCTTCTTTTATTTTTACTATATTCTACTTTATATTTTGTTGTATTCATTATTATCACCTATCAAATATTATGAAATTATTTTATTATTTATTAAATATTTTCTTTTACTTTTTTTAACAATTATTTTATAATTGTTATGAGGTGTAACAATGAATAAAAAGATAGTTAAAATAATATCATTGATATTATTACTTATTATGTTTATAGGTTTTTTTGGAATGATAGCAATTTATTTTATTTAAAATAAAAATTAGAATCAAAATCTAATTTTTTTATTTTGTTTTCTGATAACCTAAAATATATGGATCAGAGTAAGTTTTTACTTTATAAGTACATATTTTAAAATAAGGATAACTATCTTTTATATCAATAATATTATCTACTAAAGGACTTTCAACAAGTTCTTTTTCACCATTGTTATCTACTATTTTATAAGCTTTATATTTGTATTTTACATTTCTAATTCTACCAGTTAGATTTTCATGATTAATATCATTTGAAAAAGAGTAATCATCAATAATAATATACTTATTATTTCTAACCTCAAAGTATCTTTTATACTTATATTCATATTGAATAAAGTCTTTATTTTTTTCCATTATATTTGTTAAAGTACTAATATTATCAGTGATTTTTAATAAATTTAATTCGTCTATTAAAATAGCTTCCTCACTTTTTTTGATAATACTATTAGTCTTATGAAATCCTTCAATAGTTTCTTCTTCACTTTGTTTATAGATGTTAAAACCATTATCATCTGTATATTTATGAAGATGATCATACATGATTAAACAATTGTCTTTTAAATTATTTTCAAAACTATTTGTTACTAGTATTAAGGTAAGACAGGCTAAACCTAACATATTTTTTTCAACTTTAAGATTCTTTGTTTTCATTTATAAAACTCCTATAACTTAATTATATAATGAAAAAATTATTCTAGTAAAGAATAATTTTTAGATGAAACATCTTTCTTATATAAAATAATTTTATTATCTGAATATATTCCTAATAATATTTCATTTTCACTGTCATATCCTTGCTTTCTAATTTCATCTTTTACTTTATTAATAGTTAAATTACAGTCTTTAATATTTTTAGATAAAAACTTCCCATCAATTATTAAATTTGCAGTTAATGTTTCTTTTTTAGATTTAATTTTCATGTCACTTCTAGTAACGGGAGTAGCTTTTCCTTTAGGTAAAATACTAATATCACCACTAGCTTCCATTATAGCATAACTTATGTCATCTATATTGAAGTATCCTTGAATTCTACATTGCTCTAAGAAATCATTTATATCAATATTTGTTTTTCTAAGAGCCTCTTCAATTATTTTTCCATTTTCAACTATTATTGTAGGTACCCCTATAATTAAACGCCTAATATTAATACTTTTCATAGTTATATAAGAAACAATGTAGGAAACCACTCCAAAAACAAACATGGCAAGAATGCCATCACTATATTTTACTTCACTATTTAAAACCATTTCAGCAATAAAATTACCAATTGAAATGCCTATAACATAATCAAAAAGACTAAGTTGAGAAACTTGTTTTTTACCAATAATTTTTGTAACAAAAAATAACACGATTATTGAGAAAATACATTTAAAAATTAGCGTTAAAATCTCATTAATATCCATATATATCACCATTATTATTATTGTTGATTTAAATTATTTTATACTAAAAAATTTATAGTATATCAATATATAAGAAATTGGTTCTATAATTTTTACTACCAATTTACTATTTTTGAAAAAAATATGTAATATCTTCTAAATATAAATATGATATATACAATTATAAATAAGGATATAACAACATTTAAAACCTTATAAAAAATCCACACAAGATATATTATTTTTAAGAAAAAAGAAAAAGATTATACTCTTTCTTCTCAAAATATAAATTAATTTTCTCCTTCCTTAAGCATTGTTGTAATAAAAATACCATATCCTCTAGTTGTATCATTTACAATAACATGGGTAACTGCTCCGACAATCATATTATTTTGAATAATTGGAGATCCACTCATTCCCTGAACTACACCACCTGTTTTTGAAAGAAGCTTTTTATCAGTTATTTCAAATAATATATTTTTAGTATCACTGTTATTATCTAATTTAAGTATATTAATATTAAATTCTTCAACCTTATTATCTTCTATAACTGTTCTAATAGTCGCCTCTCCCGTCCTAACCTCATCACTTCTTGCAACTTTAAGAGTTCCTTCTGTTGGAATATCGTCAATATAATCACCAAATATTCCTGATGTTTTATTTTCAATTATTTTCCCATATACTGTATTTGAATCATATGTGGCGTTTTTTTCACCTGCATTACCATTTTCACTTCTTTCTATTCCTGTGACATCAGATTTAAATATTTTCCCATCTTTAATTTCAAATTTTTCAGCTGTTGTTTTTTCATCTATTTCATGCCCTAAAGCACCAAATTTTTTTGTATTAGGATCTATATATGTCAATGTACCTAAACCTACAATTCTGTCTTTAACATACATACCGGTTTTGTATATCCCATCATTATCAAAATTCATATTCATTTCAATAACTTTCTCAATACCATCTCTATCTACAGTAAATTTAATATTCTTGCTTTTATTTTCTTTAATTACATTAACCATCTCATCAATAGAATTTATTTCTTTATTATTTATTTTAGTAATAGAATCGCCAACCAAAAAACCACTATCTCTAGCAACAAAGCTATCATCAACCTTATAAAAACCTACTACTAAAACACCTTTTGATCTTACTTCTATTCCAACATTTTCACCACCAGGAACTATGTAATCAGAGTATGCAAAAATATTTATAGGTACTATAAAAAGAAGAAAAGCCCATAATACAAGTAGTTTGCATCTTTTTTTCATTAAAATCATCTCCTAAACAAACTACACTAATATTATGAGCTATTATTTAATTTTTAACTTAGTAATTTTTTACATTAAATACTTTTTAAAATTTTTAATTAAAAAATTACTTTTTTAGTTTATGAATAATATTAAAAATATAGTAAAAAATAGATGTAGGCATAACATATTCTCCTATTAACTCTTCACAATAACCATTAAAACCAGTTTTAAATTCATATATTCCATAATCTTTATCATTTTTATCAAAATTGCCAGTTATACCATAAAAATTATATCGTTTAAATCCATTTTTAATAGCATATTTAATCATTTCCCATTGAATTAAATATTGAGAATTATACGACATATATTCTTCGTAATTTCCACTAGATAAATAGACAACTTCAGGTTGAGTCAACATAAACATAGAACCAGATAATGTAATAATACTCCCATCTTTTTTAATAATTTCTTCTGCTTGCTTTATACGTTTATTTATACCTTCAATTTGCTTATCTAGAGCTTTTTTCTTTCCGTCATTGTATTTTGCTTCATTTAAATTATTTTTTTCTTCTATACATTTATTTTTCTCTTTTTCTAATAAATTTATATGTTTTTTTAAATCAAGCTTTGTAATTAAATATTTAATCTCTCCTCTTTTATTAAATAAATCATACATATCTTCATAATACTTTAAATTTCTAACTGAAAATCCTTTTCTTTTGCCTGTTTCTACCATTATTTTATAAAATTCCTTTAAATCCTCTTTTTTTAATTCTTTAATTTCTATTCCATTTTTTAAAGTTTTTCTTATAGTATTTCGAGTATTTGGTTTCATATTTTTTAAAATATCTTCCTCACTTTTATTATAAACATCTAATACATACATCCATAAAACTTGTTCCATTTCTTTATTGGGAACTCTTTTGTATCCTAATTTATCTAAACTTTTTTTAATCTTTAAGTTATTTAGACCATCTTTTACTTCGGCACCTGTACTATCTCTTTGAACATTTATAATATATGGGTCCATTCTAAACTGATAACCATTATTATTTTTTACATATTTTTTTAATTCATTCGTAAAAAAATTAAGTAAGGAAAAATCATTATAGTCTAGGAGAAAACCTCTAGGTGAATAAAACTCTTTTTTACCGAAATGACGCTTTTTAGAAACGAGCATTGCTGCTGCAATAATATTATTATTTTTTTTAACACCGACAAAATGACTTTCCCAGCCTGCTCTTTCTCTTAACTTAGCAATTTCAACAGTCTGTAGAAATGTTCTTTCATCTCTTGTATTATAAAAATTTCTAAATTCTTCTTCAGTAAGTTTAGTAAATTGCATTTTTATTCTCCTTTTCTTTATTCAACTTCAGATATATTATTGAAATTTTCAATGCTACCATCTTCTTTTACGATTTTATTTATCGTTTCTTCTGCATTCTTTAATTTTTCACTACAAATTTTAGAAAGCTCCATTGCTTTAGTATATTTCTCTATTGCATCATCAAGAGGAACTTCGCCACTTTCTAAATCATTCACGATATTTTCAAGTTCTTTTAAGTTTTCTTCAAATTTTTTTTCCATACTATATTACCTCCGTTAAAATCTTTCCATCACTAACTTCTATTTCTAGCTTTTCTTTTGTTTTTACATCTTTAATTGTACTTATAATTTTGCCATTAACTCTTGCAATAGCATAACCTCTTTTAAGCGTAAGAACTGGGTTAAGAGTTTCTAGCTTTCCTAATAACATTAAATAAGAATTTCTATCCTTATCTATAAGTTTGCTTGGATTTTTAAAAATTATACTTTCTTTTATTTTTTCATATTTATTATTTTTATTATTATATAAATTTACAATATTATACTTTAATTTTTCTAAAATAGTTGAAAACTGTTGTTCTTTTATTTCATAAATATTAATAGGAGTTTTTAATATTGGTCTAGAATTTATATTCATAAGCTTTTGCTTATATATCTTTATTTTATTTTGCATAAATTTATTAAGTCGAATATTTAACTGATTAATAAAATTATCTATATCACTTTTACTAGGAACTGCCATTTCAGCAGCTCCTGTTGGTGTTGGAGCTCTCATATCAGCCACAAAATCTGCTATTGTAAAATCAATCTCATGACCTACCGCACTAATAATAGGGGTTTCAGCATTATAAATTGCACGAGCCACTATTTCTTCATTAAAACACCATAAATCCTCGATACTACCTCCACCCCTTCCAACTATTAAAACATCCAAATTATATGTATCAGCTTTTTTTATTTGTTCTACTACACTTTCTTTAGAATTTTCTCCTTGAACAAGAGCAGGAAATAAAATAACTTCTGCTAGAGGCCATCTTCTTTTTATTGTAGATGTTATGTCTCTAATAGCAGCTCCTGTTGGTGCAGTAACAACTCCTATTTTAGAAGGAATTTTAGGTATTTTCTTCTTATGACTATCATTAAAAAGGCCTTCATCCTGTAATTTTTTCTTTAATTGCTCAAATGCTATGTACAGATTACCTACTCCATCTTCCAGCATATCAGAGACATAAATCTGATAACCTCCATTAGCCGGATATACACTGATTTTACCAGTAAGCAAAACTTTCATTCCATCTTGTGGAATAAACTTAACTTTACTTGCACTACTTTGAAACATTACTGCATTAATTCTAGCCTCTGAATCTTTCAAAGTAAAATAAAAATGTCCTCTTGTATGAGCCTTGAAATTAGATATTTCACCTTTAATATAAACTTCCTGTAAATTAACATCATTATCAATTTTATATTTGATATATCTAGTTAATTGACTAACACTAATATACCTACTATCCATTATTTTCCTCACTATGATAAATATTATCTAAAAGGGCATTAACTATTTTAACAACAGAGTCATCTGAATATTTTTTAGCAAGTTCCACTGCTTCATTAATTGCAACAATACTAGGAGTATCAGTATATTTAAGCTCAAATATTCCAATACAAATAATAGCTTGATCAACATAATTAAATCTATCAATACTCCAATCTATTAAATATTTATTAGCAAGTTTTATAATATCTGAATACTTATTAATTATTCCATTAGTAACTGTTATTACAAAGTCATTTTCTACTTCTAATTGTTCATGAATAATTTCATCTAAATCATAGTCTAAATTAGCACTTTTCAATATAAAAACCTGATACAAGACTTTCATTATTATTTCTCTTAGTTCACTTCTATTCTTCATAATTATCACCTACTTAAGTTTATCATATGTAAAAGAAAATGTCAGTAAAAATATAGTAAATTAAAACTAATTCCTAGTATCTGCTTTTAGTTCATTTTTAAGTTTATATAAGAAATTAATAGCATCCATCGGTGTCATTTCAACAACATTTACTTTTTTTAACTCCTCTTCTATTACACTTTTTTTAGGTTCCTCTTTTTTTATCTCTCCGTCAAAAAGAGAAGTCTGTTCAAATTTCATGTTATTTTTTTCTTTACTTTCATAAATACTTAAAATATTTATACTTCTATCAATTAAAGATTTAGGTAGCCCGGCAAGACTTGCAACATGAATACCATAACTTTTATCAACCGCTCCATTTTTAACTTTATGTAAAAAGGTAATTTTTCCATCTTCTTCAATGGCAGATACATGAATATTTTTTAAATATTTTAAACTATTTTTCAAATCAGTTAATTCATGATAATGAGTTGAAAACATTGTTTTTGCTTTAATATTATCGTGAATATATTCTAGTATAGCTTGAGCCAACGCCATTCCATCATAAGTCGCAGTACCCCTTCCTAATTCATCAAATAAAATCAAACTATCACATGTTGCTTCTTTAATTGCATATTCTGCCTCTTTCATTTCAACCATAAAAGTAGACTCTCCACTAACTAAATCATCACTTGCTCCAATTCTTGTGAAAATTTTATCAAAAATAGGCATTTCACAGCTTTTGCAAGGGACAAAACATCCTATTTGTGCCATAATTACTATAATAGCACATTGCCTCATATAAGTAGATTTGCCTGCCATATTTGGCCCAGTAATAAGAAGAATATTGGTCTGTTTATCCATAATTATGTCATTAGAAATATATTTATCTTTCATAACTTTTTCAACAACAGGATGCCTTGCATCTAACATTTTGATAGATTTATCATCAATTAATTTTGGTCTAACATATTTATTTTCATCGCTTACAACAGAAAAAGATTGTAACATATCAACTTCACTTATTATTTTACTAACATTTTGTAATGGTACAATATACCTTTTTACAACCTCTCTAATATCCATAAATAATTTGTATTCTAAATTAATTATTTTTTCCTCGGCACCAAGTATTATATTCTCTTTTTCTTTAAGTAAAGGGGTTGTGAATCTTTCACAATTTGCAAGCGTCTGTTTTCTATCCCAACCAAACTCATCTTTTATTAAACCAATATTACCCTTACTAACTTCAATATAATAACCAAAAATTTTATTATATCCAACTTTTAAATTTTTTATACCTGTACGTATTTTTTCTTCTTGTTCCATCTCTAAAATAAAATCTTTAGAACCGCTTCTAATTTTTCGTAATTCATCAAGTTCATCATTATATAAATCTTTTATTAAACCTCCTTCATGTAAAGTAAGAGGGCTATCTTCATTAATTGATTTATCAAGTAAGTTATACAAATCTGGAAATACTTCTATTTCCTTATCATACCCAATAGTTTCTAAAACATTCTTTATATCTGGTAAGACACTAATAGATGTTTTTAATTGAATTAAATCTTTAGCATTTAAATTTCCATAGCTAATACGTCCAACTAATCTTTCAAGATCATATACTTTATCTAGATATTTCATCAAATCGTCTCTTAATATAAATTCGGTTGATAACTTTTCTACAAAATTATAGCGTCTTTCTATTTCTTTTTTATTAGTCAGTGGGTTTTCAATATTATATTTTAAATATCTGCTTCCCATAGCTGTTTTATTTTTATCTAATAACCATAAAAGAGAATACATTCTATCTTTATTTCGAATAGTCTCTGTAAGCTCTAAGTTTCTTTTAGTATTAACATCAAATAACAAAGTATCACTGTTATGTACAACTTCAGCTTTTTGTAAGTGTATTAAATCCTTTTTCTTAGTATCAATTATATAACTTAATAAATGTTTTATAGTAGTAATTAATCTGTCATCTTCTATTTCAGAATATATATATGAATATATATCATTATCATACAAATCTTTAGTAATAGTCACTATTATATTATAGACACTTCTTAAAGTATTAATAAGGCCTCTATCTACATTTTCACTAACAATAACCTCATTAAAAGAATTTTTAACTACTTCTCGTATAATTTCTCTTTCTTCATTTAAAATTATTTTACAAAAAATTTCTCCTGTTGAAATATCAGCATAACTAATACCATAGCAAGTATTAAAATCATAAATATTGGCAATAAAGTTATTACTTTTGCTATCTACTCTATTATCAAGCCTAGTTCCTTTAGTAACAATTTGAATTACATCTCTTTTAACCATTCCTTTAACAGTCTTAGGATCTTCTAACTGTTCACATATTGCAACTTTATAACCTTTATCAATTAAGGCATCAACATATGAAGAATAAGCATGATGTGGGACTCCACACATAGGAACTCTTTCTTCAAGACCTGCATTTTTACCAGTTAGTGTAAGTTCAAGTTCTCTACTTGCTAAAATAGCATCATCAAAAAACATTTCATAAAAATCGCCCAGCCTAAAAAATAAAATAGAATCATCATATTTATCTTTAATATCCACATATTGTTTCATCATAGGGCTTAATTTCTCATAATCAACTTCACATCTTCTCATATACTACTCCTCTTGCTAATATAATTGTATCAAATTTACAATAAAAAGTCTATGTAACAGAAAAAATAACAAAAAACTGAAAGATATAAATCTCTCAGTTTAAATAACAACTAGAGGTGAAGCTACTAGGTCTTGTTTTTCCACTTCTGAGTGTCCATTTATTATTTGAAATTTGATAATAAGATTTTAAGCCTATTCCATAAATGTGGGCACCTAATTCAGAAATAGTAAGTACTTTACTTTTATTGCCAGCACAATCTGTAATTTGAACTTTTCTAATAGTATGATCTGAAAAAGTTGTTGAGCCTTCTTTTCTAACACAATTATAGTATTGATATCCATATGTATCTGAATTATCTGTACAAATACCAGAAACATTAGGAGTATTATCAGTACTATCTTTTTTAACAACTTTTACAGTACCGCAAGAATAATCTTTACTATAAACGCATTCTGCAGCCACTTTTGATTTTGCACCAACACTACATTTTAAGTCAGTAAAACAGGTTTTACCACTACTTTGCAATGAAGCACTATTCTTATTACCAGGGTTTGCGCTAGCACAAGCTTTATCACAATCCCCATAATAGTTTACTTTTACTGTCTCACCATCAATATTTTTTGTGTCATTTTTATCAATGTAGGGAGTGTAAGGAGCTGTCTTATCAATTTTATATTTATCTGTAAAAGTACAAGTCTTTTTATTTCCACTAGCATCATATACATCAACTTTTGTACTTATAATTCCTTCTTGTGATATAGTTTGTCTTTTTGTGGAAACATTTTTAGTACCATTATTCTTCCAAGATGAGCTGCTTTGTTCTTTAGTATAGAATGTATATTTTTTTGTATCTGATGTAAATGAAAATGTTAATTTCACATTTTTATTGGTCCAACCTTTTGAATTAGGCGAATAATCTGAAGAAACACTAGGACAGCCTGGAGGTGTTTTGTCATTAACTTTAGGTGGGGAAGTGGTAGTATTGCTTTGACAACTACTTTGATGCCAGCATGTTTTTTTTGTTCTAGATTTTACTCCGCATGATGAACTCGACTCTCCACTACAGTAATTCTCAGCTTGCATACAACATGCTGGAAAATAATTGCTACTTGACTCACATGGAGAAGATATTAGATTCCCATAAGAATTATAGCAATTCCATCTTATATTATAATCTACGTCATAACCACACAAGCTATTTGGACAATTATGATATGTTATATCATATTCATCTGAGACATTACCAGCCTTATCCTCACAATACCCATTTAATGTTGCTTCAGAACCGTAAAAATAAACTTGATCACTAGTATTTATAGGTCCACTACCAACATCACTACAAGTAACTGATAACATTGAACCATCGGCATAACCACTACCAACTCTTGTTCCCTGAACAGAATTTTTTCTATATGTTGGAGGTGTTTTATCTAACTTAAATTTTTCACTACATTTTCCAGTATTACCGGCATTATCTTTAATATATCCATAAACATTAACATAATTATTTGTATTAGAACTATGAGTATAAGTTTGACTGCCGTTATAAGTTGGTGAACTTGAAGTTGAAATTCCATAGTTTTCTGCTTCACTTGTTATTTCACCTGGATCTTCAAAACTTAGATTTGCAGTAACATCACTTATATAGTAATCATTATTTCCTTCATCTCCATCAAGCTCTATTTCACATGTTGGAGGTGTTTTATCAATTCCAATCCACACATCATTACAATAACCAACATTACCTACATTATCATATACTCGCCCAGCACTAGCATAGCCATCATACTCATAGGAAAGATAATTAGAAGCAGGTTTAGAATTATCACATCCACTATGAGGATCTGAACATCTTCCTGTTAATGTAACATTGTAATTCACCCAGCGACCTGGTGCTCCCACAGTTGTACAAGTAGGATCTGTATTATCTTGCCAATATTCAAATGTTGAATCTCCTCCTTTTGTACATGTATCACCTTGATCATTATAAGCAACTACTTTTACTCTATATTTTCCTGTCTCACTACTACTATAGGTTATAGTTCTACTTTGAGCAGTTGCCAGTGATATTACTTTTTGATATGCTCCAAATGAGGCTCCAGAAGTTCCATTACTTTTACTTATGTACACATCATAACTTTCAACATCACCACTTTTTTTAACAGTAATTTGTAATGTCCCTTTCATCCATGTTTGTCTAGAAAGATTGGCTCCTGTTTCTTTTTTCTTAGCACTTATTTCAATTTGACTGCTACAATTTAAATTATATCTAAGTACATAGTCGCAACTTTTCTCTTCTCCTTTTTTCCCTATTGAATTATATGCTGTTGCTACTATATAGTAAGTTCCCTTTCTATTTAGTTTTACTTTTATATCTTTATTTTTGTATTCTCTATAATCTATTGTTTCTACTGCCACATCACCTGAATTTGTTTTTTGGTAAACTGTATATGAATAACTTACTATTTTATGTTTACTATCACTAAATTTTATTGTTACTGTTATATCTTTATTTACTGCATTGGTACAGCTTCCAGCTGGAGTTGTATCTGCAATATAAGAAATTGTTGGTGTGCTTACATTACTTTCATTTAAATCATCTTGGCTGCTTTTATTATAATTGTTACATCTATTACAATCTAAGTATGTTGAATATATATAGCCACTTGCTATATGTTTCATCGTACATACTTTACTATTATTTACATTACAAACACTATCACTGTAGTCTTTCATTGTCTCTATATATTTATTATTAATCAATGTTTGGAGGCTAACACAATTTCTTCCGCCCATTGTTAATGGAAGCAATGTATTATTATCATTAAAATAGTCACGTCCTGCTATTTCTAGCATATCAGCTTGGGACGTACAATATTCCTCATGTGAATTACTAACATATCGAGAAACACCCGTAATTGCTGTACCACTTAAAATTCCTAATATTGCAACTGCTGCAATAACCTCAATCAATGTAAAACCTTTATTATTAATTTTATTATACTTTTCCATATTATCTAACCACCATATTTTATAAGAAAATTATAATATATTAATTAGTAACCCGTCAACTTAAAATAAAATAAATTTAACTTATTTTAATACTATAAACTCATAATAAAAAGACTAAAATCGTATATAGATAACTTTTTTAAGCTATTCATGTTTAGATTTTAGCATAATTAATTCTTATTAAGCTTTTTTAATGCATCATCAAAATTATTAACTTTTATAATTTTGATATTATAATTATTCTTTTCCTTTTCTTTTATTGCTTCTTTATAATTTCTACCTGCAGGTACTAAAAATATATCAGCTTTATTTTTTACTGCTCCGGCTAACTTATATTTAACTCCATCAATTTCTCCAACTGTGCCATCTTTATCAATAGTACCAGTACCAACTATTTTTTTACCATTAGTAATATCTTTATCAACTAACATATTGTAAATCTGTAGAGCCATTATAAGCCCACCACTTGGACCAGATTCACCCTTTTTAAAATTAAATTTAACTTTTGGTACTGTATTATATATAATATCTTCTAATAAACTAATTCCAATATACTTAACTCCATCAATTGTATAAATATAAGCATATTTATCATATTCTTTATTGTTTCGTATGACTTTAATAGGAACTTTCTCTTTATCATGATAACTATTTATTATATTTTTTAAAGAATCTAAATCTTTTATTTGAGTATTTCCAACACTAATTATTTCATCTCCAATTTTTAAGTTTGTGTTACTTTTATCATCAATATAAAAAATGTAATTTTTTAAAGATTTAATAGATATATCTTTTTTAGCTTTGCTATAGGCAACAAATATACTATTATTATTAGTTTCATTTAGCCATAAAGTATTTCTAAATTCTATATCTGCTATATTTTCGTTATTATTACTTCTATAATCATCCATACTTTCTCTTTCATAACTCGGTATTACATAACTAAGTAAATAAGTAAAAATAGTACCTCTAATTTCAGAAACATATGCCATATTAAAACTACCTTTAATTTTTTTGTTTGTTTTAATGCTAACCTTATCTTTAGCATCAAAACTTCCACCTCCAGTTATTATATAATAATCAACTGGAAAGAGAATAATAAAAAGGCAAAAAATATAGATACAAATTGCTACAATATTTTCTCGAATACTTTTCTTTAAATAATTATATATTTTACTAAGCATAAAATCATTCCTTTATGTTTAATTATAGCAAAAAAGAGGTAAAATATGTTAAAAAAAATAAAATCTTTTATAATCATATTTATTTTATTAATATGTTTGATGTATACAATATTAAATCCAAATTATATTTTTCAAGATATTCTAGAAGCTATTAATATATTTAAGAATAATCTATTTCCTGCTATTTTCTTCTTTTATACTATTTCTGATTTATTAATAAATTATGGTTTTATAAAATTATTAGGGTCTTTATTTAATAAATTATTCTTAAAAGTTTTTCATATATCTGGATCTAGTTCCTTTATACTTATAATGAGTATTTTATCTGGATTCCCAAGCGGGGCTAAATATACAACATCTTTTTTAGAGAAGAAAGTAATTAGTAAAAATCAAGCTAATTTTCTTCTTACTTTTACTCATTTTTCTAATCCCCTATTTATAATGGGAACTATTGCAATATTATATGGTAAGAAAGTTGCATATATCGTATTACTTTGTCACTATTTATCTAATTTTATTTTAGCATTTATAATAAGGCCGAAACAAATTGAAATAGAAAAAATACCTCCTACTATAAATAAGGAAAGTTTTTCATCTGCACTTGCCAATTCTTTTTACAATAGCGCTAAAGTTATGCTTTTAATATTAGGAAATACTATTTTTTTCTTTACATTTTCAGATATTTTAGTAAGCTTTATAGATAACAGTTTAATAAAAACTATAATTTATGGAATATTTGACTTGACAAAAGGAATAATTACACTAAAAAATTTAAATGTTAGCCTTTTTTTCAAAGTATTTTTAATAACATCTTTCCTAAGTTTTGGAGGAATAAGTGTTCATTTTCAAGTCAAAGAAATTATAAAAAAAGAGAAATTAAATTATAGTTATTTCTTATTAGGAAGAATAGCTAGTCTTTCTATTTGTATAGTATTATTAATTTTATGGTTTGCAATAGGGATAGTTTAAGGGAGTCACTAGATTAATATGATACTCTCCTCCAAGATCAGGGTGACTAATAGCAATATCAAGCTTAAAATATCTAGCAATATTATCTCCTATTGTTCCATCAGAATATTTAACAGCATTATTATTACTGTTTAGAGAAGGATCTCCTGATGTTGTAACATTTATATTAGTTGTGATAGACGAAAATTTTAAGATATTTTGCAAACTAATACAAGTATCACTTTCTTTTTCAAATAAGCAGCCTTTAGAAGCATCCATTAAAGAATATTTTACGTCTTGTTTTTGCCCACGTATATTAATATCCTGATACATAATATAGTTTTCTGAAGTATTACTAGCAACAATTGTCAAATTCTTATATTTACAATAATTATCACTACCACTACAATATGGCAATCTATTATTAAATCTAAAAATCATTTCATAAACTGTAGAATTATTACCTCCACTATTTACATTTCTAACATCTAAATGTACACTTCTTAAGCCCCCTTTTATTATATCGGTTTGAATTATTTTTGTAATTGTATTTTTATATGATATAATATCGTTTTTAATTGCTTGAATAGATTCTTCTTTTTGATAGTTTATAACGACATTAAACATTGAAACAACTATTGTAGCAGCAATCGAAAAAGAGACTAATAATTCGATTAAAGTCATCCCTTTATTGTTTAATTTTTTCACTATTTTTTCACCTCGATTGATGAATAAGTATAATAAATATCATCCGCTGTATTATAAGAATCATGCTCTATCTCAACTATTATTCTATAATAATTATTTTTTTTAGTAGAACTAGCAGCAGTATGACTTGGCATATAACTAACATAATTTTTAAAACCTCTGGAGAATCTAGAGCTATTTTTTACTGCTCCTTTAAATTCAGAAACATCGTACTTAGTAACATAAATATTAGTAACTTCAGCACCTGTAATATATTTATTGCAAAAATATTGATTATTTTTTGTATTGTTTGACTCTGTTAATTGATTACAAAGCTCATTTTTATATAGATAATGATCATTTATAGTATCAACATCATTAATCTTTATGTCTATGCCGGCACTATCTACTTTATAAGCATATGTTTTATATATACTACAAGTATTAGCACAATCTGGATTATTAAAAGATATACTTCCAACAGAAAAATTACTATCTGTTTCTAACATTTCTTTTATATAAAAAGCCACATACTTACTATCAAGATCATCATACTTTTCAATAGTATTATAACTACCTATTATTGGATACGTTGTATTGTATAAAAGAGCAAAAATTGAAATCACACTAACTGCCGCGATTAAAACTTCAACCATAGCAAAACCGTTTTTTTTCATTCTTTTTTTCATAAACTCAACTTTCCTTCTTGAAAATGTTCAAAATCTATTATATAATTTATTATATTAAAATAGGAGAAACTTGTAAAGAATAAAAAAGGGTGATTTTTTAATGGTTACATTTGATTTCAATAAAACTCCAATTACGCAAATAGCCGACTCTATAATTATTGACGCCTCTAATAAAGGTGCTAGTGATATTCACCTTGATCCAAGAGAAAATGGAATAATGACTAGAATTCGTATTGATGGTGACCTAGTAGATTATGCATATATCCCAAAAATGTATGAAAGAAATTTAACTACTAGAATTAAATTAATGTCTAATATGAATATAACAGAAAGTAGACTTCCTCAAGATGGTGCCATAAAAGGTAAGTTTGGAGATAAAGAATTAGATATGCGTGTTTCTTGTTTACCTACTAATGAAGGTGAAAAAATAGTAATTCGTATATTAGATTATTCTAGAAGTTTAGCAGGACTTGATAAACTCGGTTTTAATAGAGAAAACTATCAAAAGTTACTTAGAATGATTGGAAACCCTAACGGTATTATCTTGATAACCGGAGCAACAGGAAGTGGTAAATCAACGACAGTTTATTCTATTTTACAAGCTTTAAACAAGGAACAAACTAATATTATAACAGTTGAAGATCCTATAGAGATGAACATAGAAGGAATGAATCAAGTACAAGTAAATTCTGATATAGGTCTTGATTTTGCAGCAGTTTTAAGATCAATTTTAAGGCAAGATCCCAATGTTATTCTAATTGGAGAAATTCGTGATAGTGAAACGGCTCAAATTGCTGTTCGTGCCTCTATAACCGGACATTTAGTATTATCAACAATCCATACAAATAATTCTTTATCTACAATCGAAAGATTATTAGATATGGATGTTGAAAAATATTTATTATCTAGCGCAATTACAGGAATTATATCACAACGACTTGCAAAAATGGTATGCCCAAAATGTAGAGTAAAAAGAAAGACAACTCCGTATGAAAAAAAAGTATTTAACTTAGCTTTGAGAAAAGAAATCAATGAAATATATGATGCCAATCATGAAGGATGTAGCTATTGTCACAAAGGTTATAAGGGACGTATTGCGATTCAAGAAGTTTTAGAAATTACTGAAGATATAAAAAATGCTATTAATAATTCAGATTCAAACAAAGAAAAACTTAGAACTCTTGTATATGGAAGTGGCAATGTTATTACTCTTTTACAAGATGGATTAAGAAAAATCTTGGGGGGATTTACGACATTTGAAGAGATATATAGAATTATTGAGATAGATAATGATATTGAAGATAGCTGTATAGAGGTAAATAGTCAGACACCTAAAGAAGAACAGAAAAAATTACTAGAAAAAGATGTAGAAACGGAAAAAAATATAGAAAATACAGAAAATTCAACAAATGCTAAAGTAATAAGTGAGGCTGTTTCAAAGGTAGATAGCTATTCTACTCCTATACGAAACAATATAAGTAATATAACTACCTCATCTCAAATATCTTCTATAATTAATAATAAGAACATAGATAATAAATCTGATAAAAATATAGTGGTTAAAAAAGTTAATACTAAAGTTGAAAGTACAATTGAAGATAAAGAAGAAGAGTCAAAATTAAAGAATTTAAACAATGGTAGCGAAGATAAGCCAATAAATAATAAAACACCTAAAGAAGAAACTTCTAAACCCGATAATAAGTCTACCTCTTCTAACTCTTTCTTCCCTAACCCTGATATTAATTCTTTAAAAAACGTTTCTACATCTAATAGTGAAAAAAATGTTGCAAATAATAAAGTAGTTGATAATAATAATAAAACAGCTAAAGAAGAAACTTCTAAATTTGATAATAAGTCTGCCTCTTCTAATTCTTTCTTCCCTAACCCTGATATTAATTCTTTGAAAAACGTTTCTACATCTAATAGTGAAAAAAATGTTGCAAATGATAAAGTAGTTGATAATAATGATAAAACAGCTAAAGAAGAAGATTCTAAACCTGATAATAAATCTGCCTCTTCTAACTCTTTCTTCCCTAACCCTGATATTAATTCTTTGAAAAATATTTCTACATCTAATAGTGAGAAAAATGTTGCAAATGATAAAGTAGTTGATAATAATGAGAAAACGGCTAAAGAAGAAACTTCTAAACCTGATAATAAATCTAACTCTTCTAATTCTTTATCATCTATAAATGATAATATAAAAAATCAAATAAATAAACAAAATAATAAAAATTCTAATATTAGTAATACTATTGATGCTTTTTTCAATATGCCAAGCACTAATTTTACAAATAATAATAATAATAATAATAATAATAATAATAATAATAATAATAATCCAAAAAGTATTTTTGATACTAAAAAATTAAATTCAGAAAATATAAATAGTGAAAATATAGTAACTAATATTTTTGAAAATAAAGGAACAACTCCTTTAAAAACACTCACTGATAATAATATAGAAAAATATAAAAATGAAGGAAATAAAACTAATTCTGATTCAAAAACTAATAGTAATATAACGATAAATAATAATCAAATACCAATTAATAAAACAAAAAATATTAATAACAATAAACCTAAAACCAATATAGATAGTATAATATTCCCGAAAAATTCAGATAAAAATAAACCGCTTACACCTATAAAAAATAGTCTACTAGACTCTTTACCATCCACTCATAATTAATAAAAGCACAAATCGGTGCTTTTTCTTTTTATAATTATAAAGTATAATATTTAATAAAAGAAGGTGAAAATATGAAAAAAAGAAAAATTATATTATTTTTATTACTAATACTATCTATAATTAGTATATATATAGTTAATAATAACTATAATTTCTATAAAGAAAAAATAATTAAAATTAGTAATGTTAAAAATAAACTTGAAACAGTTGAAAAGTCCCCTTTTGGTCTGGAAGAAAAATATTACAAGCAAATAATCACAGGAAAATTACTTAATACAAAAGATAAAAATAAAACTATTACTGTAGAAAATACATATACTACATCAAATGTTGTAACAGAAAAATATTCTAAAAACGATATTGTTTTTATTAAAGACAATACGATTATAGGGTTAAAAAGAGATAAATATATAATATATGCTATTATAATTTTTGTTATTTTTATCTCAATAATAGGAAACAAAGTTGGATTAATTTCTCTTGCTAGCCTTATTATAAATATAACTATTTTTACAATAGGTTTAACACTATATCAAAAAGGAATTAATCTAATATTATTGATTATATTTGAAACTGTTATATTTACAATAGTATCTTTATTAATAACAAACGGTTATAATAAAAAGACAAAATCAGCTATAATTTCATCTTTAATATCTATTTTTGTTTTAATTGGATTAATTATGCTAGTAAAAATAATAACAAAATATAATGGTATAAATTTTAATGGTATGAGTTTTTTAACTACTCCTCCAGAAGACGTTTTTACAGCAGAAATCATTATTGGTGGTCTTGGTGCTATCATGGATGTTGCTATAACATTATCATCTAGTTTTGATGAACTAGTTAAAAAAAATAAAAAAATAAGTTGTGAGGCTTTAAAAGAATCTGCAAAAAATATATCCCAAGATATTACTTCGACTATGATAAATGTCCTATTTTTTACATATTTAAGTAGTGCTTTACCAACACTTATATTAGCATTAAGAAACGGATTCACTTTAAAAAACTATATAACAAGCAATTACAGCTTAGAATTAACAAGATTTTTAATAGGTAGTATTGGAATAACTTTGACAATTATAGTATCAACATATAGTTGTTTATATATATATAAAAAGGAGGCAAAATAATGAATATATTTTTAGCGATAATACTTTTTATATTATTAGTTATAATATCAAGAAAAAAAGGTATAAAAATATTTTTCTCAATAATTATCAATTTCATTTTATTAATAATAACTTTTTATCTAATAGCATTAGGTTTAAATCCTATATTTGTTTCCATTATTTTTTGTCTTATAACAAGTTATATTGTTTTATTTTATATCAATGGTAAAAACCAAAAAACTAAAACATCATTTATAGCAATATTTATAGTTCTATTATTAATGTTATTATTCATTTATATTATTGTAATAAAAGCCAAATTAGGTGGTTTTGGCAGTGAGTCAAGTGAAGAAATTAATATGTTTTCATATGATATAAATATAAATATGATTACAATTGAAATTTCACTTATTATAATAGGATTAATTGGAGCTACTATAGATTCATCCATTGCAATATCATCTGCACTTTACGAAGTATATTATAATAATCCTGACTTATCAACAAAAAATTTAATTAAATCAGGAATGAGTATTGGAAAAGATATTTTAACTACAACTATTAATACATTGTTTTTCGCTTATCTATGTGACTTTATGACTTTATTAATATGGTTTAAAATAAGTAAATATAGCCTTGGAGATATTTTAAATGCCAAAGTTTTTGCAAGCGAATTTATTAAAATTCTTTCTAGTGGATTGGGCTGCATTATAATAATACCCATAACTTCTATTATATCAGCATATATTTACAAAAATAGGCTATTAATTGAAGAAGAAACAAGCTAAATTAACTTGTTTCTTTTATTTGTATACAATATCAATAATTTCTTTATGAATTTCATCTATTGATTTTAACTTATTATCAGAAACACAATCTACTCTTTTCCAAAAATAAAGTTCTGAAAGTTCGACATAAGCTTCTTCACTTTTTTTCAAATAAGCTATATCCTTTTTATTTTCAGTAGAAAGTCCCCTATCTTCTATTAAAAGAGAAACATAATCATATGGAACATGTAAATAAATAGTAATATCTGGCTTATGTAATTTTAAAAGCCAATATTCAAGTTTATCAATCCATTGATACATATTAAATCTTTCATCTTTATCTTTTATTTTGGCACCTTGATGAGCTTGATTTGAACTCGTATATCTATCTAATATAATGTAATATCCGTCATTATAGCAATCTATAATATTTTTAGAAATATTATATTTTCTATCTGCAGCATAATATAAAGATGCAATAAAAGGATCTACATTATTAGCACCTTCTGGAAAATAACTTTTCCCACTTTTGCCTAGGTAGCAATCACTAATGATTTTACCTGTTGGTGAATTATAATTAGGAAAATCCATTCTCATACACTTAAGACCTTTACTTAAAAGAGACTGTTCTAACATTTTTGATTGAGTTTCTTTACCAGAACAATCATTTCCTTCTATAACAATAATTTTACCTTTCATTTTATCCTCTTTTCTTATTATATAAAAGAAATTAATTAATTATGTTGTTGTCACTATCAAATTCAAATAAAATACATTTCCTACTTGCTAAATAATCACACATATGAACAAAATTCTGAAACTTATTTTTAGGTCTTGGCAATACATCTTCACCTTTATAATTTATTGTCCAAGGACCCATATGGCTAGAAATAACTTCTTTTAAAAATTCCACCTCATTATTTTCTAAAAAAAGGTCGCTTTTATTATCTTCAATATATTTAGCCATTATAAGTGGATGATCAAATTTAGTATACTTGTCCATATCAAGACCGTGTTTTAATCCATCATGTAATACTAAACCCATAATCATTAAATCTTTTTCTTTAGGAGTATATTTATCACCTATTAAAGGATCACATAAAAGTTCATAGGCGATTCTAACTGCAGCTTTAGTGTGCCTAACTAAGCCGCCCTCTCCTAAAGTATAAGAGGGATGATATTTACCAGTTGATGATGCTTCAATATTAAAAAAATAGTCTGGTAATTTATTAATCATATTCTCTAAACTTAATCTTATATTTTTATCTTCAATGTACCCTATTTCTGTTTTAAATACTTGTACTTTATCCATCATTACTTCACAAACCTCTCTAAAATACTATTCATTACATACCACTTATTGTAAGGAATATAAAGATTATCATTCTTAATAAGATAACCCAAAGATAAATAATCATTAATAAAAAATAAATCTTCAATATTAACATTATATTTATGAAAAAAATTTTTTAGGTTAACACCATTCCTTAGCCTCAATCCTAAAATTATCTCATAATTAATTTTATCATATTTATCCAATTTTTCAACCTCATATTTGTATATTCCCTGAATATAATTGTTAAAACTTTTAGTATTAGTATATCTAATATTATCTATATAACCACTCGCAGATAAACCAAAACCATAATATTCTTCATTTTTCCAATATGTCAGGTTATGTAAGGAAGAAAAATTATTTTTAGAAAAGTTACTTACTTCATAATGAATATATCCATTTTTTAGTAATAAATTATGAATTGTCTTATACATTTTATAGTCTAAATCTTCATCACAGTTTTTAGCTCCATTTAAGTATAGTTTAGTATGCTTTTCTATTATAAGAGAATATGTTGAAATATGCTCTAAATTAAGGCTTAACATAAAATTAATATCATTTTTCAACTCTTCCATAGTTTCATTATCAAAAGCATACATTAAATCACCATTTATATTACTAAAGCCAATATCTCTACATAATTTTATTTTATCATTAATTATCTTTTTATTATGGTTTCTATCAATTATCTTTAAATTTTTTTTACTAATAGTTTCAATTCCAAAACTAAGTCTATTAACTTGATTATCTTTAAGTAATATTAATTTTTCTTTTTCTATATCAACATTACACTCAAAACTAAATTCGCATTTTTCATCTTTATTAAAAATTTCTATAATTTTAAATAATTTTTTTAAATTGCTAATACTTAAATCACTCGGTGTTCCTCCACCTATATAAATTGTTGATACTTTTTCTCCTTTATAATTATTAACAATTTCTAAATATAAAGCATCTAAATAAATAGATGCCATTTTTTCGTTATAATACATCTTACAAAAATTACAATAAGAACATATATTTTTACAAAAAGGAATATGTATATAAACAGATTTAACCATTTTTTCTACCACCTTTACATGCGATTAATTAGTCTAGATATTATTTTTACTATCTACACTCAATACACTCATAAATGCTTCTTGTGGAAGTTCAACACTCCCTATTTTTTTCATTCTTTTTTTACCAGCTTTTTGCTTTTCTAATAATTTTTTCTTACGGGTAACATCTCCACCATAGCATTTTGCTAAAACATCTTTTCTTAATGCTTTAACTGTACTTCGAGCAATCACATGATTATAGATAGAAGCTTGAATAGGTATTTCGAATAACTGCCTAGGTATAGCCTCTTTTAGTTGCTCAACTATCATTTTGCCTCTAGTATAACTAAAATCTTTATGAACAATGGTTGATAATGCATCAATAATTTCACCATTAAGCAAAATATCCATTTTTACTAAATCACTAGCTTTATTTCCGACGTATTCATAGTCAAATGAAGCGTAGCCCTTTGTATTTGATTTTAATTTATCAAAAAAATTATATACAATTTCAGAAAGAGGCATTTCGTAATGTATATTTACTCGAGTTTTATCAATATAATCCATAGAAATATATTTCCCTCTTCTTTCTTGACAAAGTTCCATAATTGGACCTATATATTCCGTTGGAGTAAAAATATTCGTCTTAACAAATGGTTCTCTAATCTCTTTAATTCGGCTTTTATCAGGCATTAAACTAGGTGATGATATCTCTTCTTTTTCTAAATTAGTATATAAGACTTCATATATAACACTAGGCGCTGTTGTTATTATATCAATACCAAATTCACGAGATATTCTTTCCTTAATTATATCCATATGTAAAAGACCTAAAAAACCACATCTAAACCCATATCCTAATGCAGAAGAAGTTTCAGGAGTAAATTCTAAAGAAGCATCATTAAGCTTTAATTTATTTAAAGCATCTCTCAAACTTTCAAATTTACCACTATCAATAGGATAAAGTCCACAAAAAACCATAGGTTTCATTGGTTTATATCCTGCTAATGCCTTATTAGTATAGTTTTCTTTTGAAGTAATAGTATCACCAACTCTTACAGTTGAAATATCCTTAATTGAGGCTACAATATGGCCAACTTCGCCACTAGATAATGATTTAACTTTGACTTCTTTGGGAGTTGTAATAAAAAGTTCTGTTACAATATATTCCTTATCACTATTATGCATTTTTATTGTATCTGAAACATTTAGTATTCCATTAAAAATACGGCAAGAGATTACTACTCCTCTGTAACTATCAAATATACTATCAAAAATAAGAGCTTGTAATTTATTATTTTTATCACCTTTTGGAGATGGAATTCTATCAATTATTGCACACAACAGTTCTTTAATTCCTACCCCTGTTTTAGCACTAGTTAAAATGATTTCTTCATCACTAAAGCCAACTAGCTCTTTCAACTCATTTTTTACTTTTAAGACATCTGCATTGGGTAAATCTATTTTATTTATAACCGGAATTATTGTAAGATCATTCTCCATCGCAAGATATAAATTTGCAATAGTTTGAGCTTCTATTCCTTGGCTAGCATCAACTACAAGAATAGCCCCATCACTAGCTGCAAGACTTCTACTAACTTCATATGAAAAATCAACATGACCTGGGGTATCAATTAAATTAAGGGTATATTCTTTATTTTTATATTTATATTTCATTGTAGCTGTATTAAGTTTTATAGTAATTCCTCTCTCTCTTTCAATATCCATTGAATCAAGGATTTGACTTTTAGCCTCATGCTCACTAATAGAACCACATTCTTCTAATAATCTATCAGCTAATGTACTTTTACCATGATCTATATGAGCAATTATTGAAAAATTTCTAATATTTTTTTGTTCCATATTAACCAGCTCCTAATGAATAATATATATATAGTATATCAAAAAAAGTAAATATCTCAAAGATTTATTAGAAGACTAAATTATTTATATGAATATTTAAAAAAAAATTATATAACTTATATTATATAATTTTCACTTACTCAAAGATATTAATTTTAGGTTCAAATGTTTGATTAAGATCAAATGGATTTTCTATAACTGAAATGGTGTCAGATAAATTTTCACTAACTATATTATTATCATCATCTACCTTTAATTCTTTAATAGTCTCTTTAAGTTCACTTTTAAAATCAGACTCTTCTTCATCAATGTATCCTTTAAAATACACCTCAGCTATTTGCTTATTATCAAATAAAAATATTTCATTAGAATTAACGATTCCTTCAGGATATAAGCAGCCACTATAATCGTATATCTTATGTTTATTTTCATTCGGTGTCATACAAAAACCAGTAATCATAACTTTTTTTTCTCCACCTTTTAATAAAACAACTGATCCTATAGGTAAAAATTCTCTATTTTCCATATTTATTCTCCTAATTGCCTTCTAGTAAATCAATGGTACTATTTTTATCAACTTCATCAGGCATACTCCAAGTATCATTATCATCCAAATCATTAGAAGTAGCTTGATACGTAGAATTAACATTACCATCTGCATCATCAGAGTATATTTCTTTTTCACTATGAATTACTGAAGCATCTTCGTCTGTCCAAAATTTATTTTCATTTGATAATCTATCTTCATCTAAATCAAATTCATTATTTTCTTTTCTGTCTTTATATATTTTAGCGCCAATTCCAGCAGCTGTTGCGGCTCCAACTCCTGCCACAATTGGAATAACTCCACCAATACCTGAAGCTTTGCCAATATCTGCTGATTTATCTATATCAACATCAATATAATCATCAAGATTAGAATCAACATTAAATAAATTATCAGTTGAAGTATCTGGAACATCAACATTAGTACTACTATCAACTTCTGGTATAACTGTAGTCTGAGTTTCACCAGAAGAAGCAGCTGGCTGATTGTTCATTTTATAATATCCATTGTTATTATTTAAATTAGAAGAATTGACATTACTACTAGCTGAAGCATTTGTATTGCCGGTAAAACCAGAATTAGTATAATAATTAGAAGTAGAATTATTAGAGTCAGTCACATTATTAGATACTGTATTAGAATTATTATCTTGAGAAGGTTTAGATGGACTAGTGCTACTATTAGAAGAAAAATTAATATTATTTTTATTAATAAAATCTTTAATTGTATCATTTCTGTCACTTGTATTTGGTTTTAATTCTTCAAACAACTTATCTTTATTATCAAAATTAGGAACTCTGCTAACTGTTGAAGTATCCTTTATTTTAGGTTCTATAACCTCACTAGAAGAAAATTCTTTCTTTATGCTTTTTTGTGAAATATTAGAAACTGCTTTTTTAACAGCCTTTGAACTAGTAGCACCACTTGTTGTGATAACGGCAGCAACAGAAGGAGAAGTTTTGCTCTTGGTATTACTTGAGATATTATTAGTACTACTGGTAATATTATTAATAGAATTAGTACTTTTATTTACTACTTTTGTAGTACTATCTTTTGTATTTTTATTGTCAGATGTCATTTCCTTTTTGGATGAAATATTATTAGTATTTGTACTTTTAGGAGTATTATTTTTATTATCATTATTATTACTAAATACTGCTTCTTTATTTGGAGTAAATGTTTCAATCTTTCCAGTGGTAGGATCTAAAATTCCAGCAGCTAAAGAAATAGTTCCTGCACTTGTAACACTAGAACTTTTTAAATTATTATTTGAAGATTTAGGTAAACTAATATTCCCATTAGAAAAATAATTATTAAGATTTGTAGCACCCGCTACTAAAGGCGTAGCAACTGTTGAAGCAGAACTGCTATTGCTTGTGTTATTAACTCCAAAAAAATTTTTCAGCTTGCTATATTCAGTTGCATCTAGTGTTATTTTTTGAATATTTGTTTTATCAAAAGAAAAATTAGCACTTAAATTATAAGCATTGTCAATATTTGAATTAGCACTTTTTTCTAATTCAATATTTTTAGTTCTTATATCATCAATTAACGCTACTGTAGTATCAAAATCTTTTTTTAATTCATCTAATGAAGTAATCGCTACATTAAAATTATTAGCAATACTACTAAAATCATTTATATTAGATAAATCTCTCGTTATATTTTTCAAAATATCAGAAACACTATAATTTTCACTAGTTAGATCAATCATTTTCTTTTGTAGTTCTTCTACTATGCTGCTACATTCTTCAATATTGTTACTATTATAATACCAAATATAATCATTCCCTAAACTCATTTTAACAACTCCTCCCATAAAATCTATGCATAATATTTTGCTACTTCTTTTCTTACTGCTGTAAGTTCTTCTTCGGCTATTCTTTTTTTATCTGCCCACGATTGTTTTTTTCTCTCTATAGAACTTAAAAAAGTTTGGTAATCGCTATTGGAACCTATAAGAGTAGTAGTATTTTTTGTTTTTCCATTTAATGATTTTATCATTTCGTCACAATAAACAATATAGCTTTGCAAATCTTGTCTTCTTTGTATCAAACAATTTTTCATAATGCTATCTTCAATATTTTGAATTTTCTTAATAGTTTCATCTATTTTACTAGAAATATTTGTCATTTTATCTTGTATTGGAGTACAATTTCCAAAATAAAATGTATCTTTTCCAAAATATTCCCACTTTGATGATATATTTTCTTTATTATATTTTAATTCAGATATAACTTGATCTAAACTAGATATATATTTATTTGCGATATTAACATCAAAACATTGCAATAAGCTTGTAATTTGTGCCATTTTTTCCTCCTATTAATACTATGTAAATATATTGTAAATAAAAGAAATATTTCTTTTATTTACAATATATTGCATAGAATGCAATATATTAACTATTAATACGATAACCAGATTCAACATTTTTATTAGCTTGATTTTCAACCTCTGTATAAGTTTCACTAGATCGATATATTTCATTTGCTTTTGTCTTTATTTGATTTATAAAGCTTGTAAAATTAGCCTTATAGCTATTATAAAGAGCAATGGCATTGCCTGCACTATCTTGAGATGTAGATGATTGCCAATATTGCTGTATCTTTGCGATTTCTGTATCAGTTTCTCCAAATAAAGACTCTACTCTATTAGCAATAGATAAAATTTGTTCAGCATCGCTAACTGCCTTACCATGGTCAAATGATGTACCATTCATATATTATTCCTCCTATAAAATTATTTAAATGAAGCTCTTAAATCTTCACTTTTTTGTACTGCATTAGTACCAGTTGTTGTTAAAACTTCACCAAAAGATGCAAATGCCTTACTCATTTGTTGAATAACTTCAGCATTTTGTTGATAAATTTGAAGAAACTGATTATAATCTTCGGATTTCCAGCAACGGCCTAAATCTTCTATTACATTGCGTAAATTATTCATCTCTGTGCTATATCTAATCGAAAAATTTTGGAAATTTGTTCCACTTTGCTGAACTGCTGCAGGATCCATCATAAAAGTTCCATTACCACTTGCCATATTAACACCTCCTATTAATATTCTAGAAGTAAGAACATACATCTTCCTACCATATTTATATTCTTACATTACAAGTTTATCATCAATAATAAAAATTGTAAACAACCCTTCCTAATATTTACAAAATTTTACAATAAGCAACAAAAAAACTGATAACAAATCAGTTTCTAATAAATATATTTTAATTAATTTTGAATTATAACTGCAGTATCATTTAATATATTTTCATATAACTTTTTAGCATCCAATGTTTTCATATTAACACAACCGTGGCTTCCATCATAAGTATACTGATTTTTATTAAATTCGGAAGAACTTCTCCAGCTAGCATCATGAAAACCAATTCCTCTATTTATAATAAACGGCATCCAATACTCAACATATGATGAATATTTACTACCATTATCATTTGTCCCTCTTAATATTCTTCCTCTTTGAAGGTTATTTTTTTTAAGAACATAATTCCCTATTGGAGTATCATGTTTATTAAGCATTCCTGTTACAACGTTAAAAGAAAACTTGTTACTACCATTTTTATAAAAGTACAATTTTTGATCACTAATATCAACGATTATCAAATCTCTCGTTAATAAATCTTCTCTAATATAACCAGATGTATTCAAAATTTTAACTTTATACCAATTACCACTTTTTGAAATTATATTAACTTTTTCATTCCTATTTACTGTTGTTATAATAGAAGATGAAGTAGTTGCCCTTTTTCTAACATTTACCTTATTCCCTAATACTATAGCATAATCACTAGAACTATAACTTGTGTTAGAAGATACCTTATCATTTAATGAATTTAACTTTGAACATGTTTTGCTACCTACAATTCCATCTACTGCTAAATTATTTTTTGACTGGAATCTCATAACACAATTTTTAGTAAGATTACCGAATATACCATCTACTTTTAAAGAACAATTAATTCTATCATTTAACATTTTTTGTAAAACTTTTACGTTTTCACCAGTAGACCCTTTTTTTATATAATTACTACAATCGAGTTCCAGTGCATTAACAGATGAAATTCTAATAAAAAATAAAAAAATTAATAAAAACAAAGTTAAAAAATTTTTTTTCATGCTATCATCTCCAAACATCTAATATTCTATATTATTTTTCGTATTTGTCAATATTGTATAAAAGCTTCCAAAACTAAATATTGCTAAGAATAGTTTTAGAAGCCATAATTATTTTTATTTATCTCTTAATATCGCATTACAATTAGTAGTAACATCATTAATTATTTTATTAAATTGTTCCATTACCTCTTGATCAGTAAGTGTTCTATTGTAATCACCAAATATTAAATTAAATGCAATTGATTTTTCATCTTCACCTACATTGTCCCCAGTATAGACATCAAATATTTCAATATTAAGTAAAAGTCTACCTCCACTTTTTTTAATTTGTTTTAATAAATAAGAAGCACTAACGTCTTTTTTTACTATAAATGATAAATCTTTTTTAATTTCAGGATATCTTAAAGCTTGTTTATATTTTAATGGTTTGACTACTTTTATAAGTTTATTCATAGAAAATTCAGCTACATATATATCATCTTTTCTAATTAAAGGATGAACCTTACCAATAATACCTATTTCTTCTTTATCTAAATATATTTTAGCACTAATTCCAGGATGAATATCATTAATTAGCGCTTTTTCAAATTCATATCTATTTTTAAGTCCTAAATAATCAAATAAATTCTCTATAACACCTTTTATTAAGTAAAAATCTACCTTGTTTTTATTATTGCTCCAGCTAGTTTCTAAATAAGATCCTTTCATTAAAATACATATTTTAGTATCTTCGTTATAATTTTTATCATATACTTTACTAATTTCATATAAAAATACATCATTTACTTTTCTAGCTTTATTATAATCATATACATTTAGTAGACTGGAGATTAAAGAAGTCCTAACAACACTTTTATCAATACTCATAGGATTTGGTAAAATAACATTTTCTAATTGCTCATATTTAAAACATTCTGCCATATTAGGACTAATTAAGGTATATGTTTTAGTCTCATTAAGCCCTAAAGATCTTAACCTTTTTGAAATTAACTTTCTATATTTGACATCTCCAACATATCCGCCTCTTCTAATACTGCTTTTCGGAAGCGTGGAAACCAAATTAGAATATCCATAAAGTCTACCTATTTCTTCAGCAATGTCATTTACATTAGGATCAATATCAAGACGTCTTTTAGGAATATTTACAGTAAAAATATCTCCATCTAACTTATATTCAAATAGTAATCTGTCAAGTTCATGTTTCATATCAGCAGTTGAAATCGTAATACCTAACATTTTATCAACATCTGCTGCTTTAAAAGTAACTATTTTATCACTTTTATCAATATTATCATGTTTAACTATTCCAGATAATATTTTTGCATCAGCATATTTTTCCAATAAATGGCATGCTCTATCAAGAGCTTTTTTAGTATATTCATAATTTAAACCTTTGCCATATCTAATTGATGCTTCACTACCTAAATTTAGACTACTTGCAGTATAGCGAATACTTACAGCATCAAAAATAGCACTTTCAATTAAAATATTTTTAGTCTTATCAGTAACCTCAGTTGAGATACCGCCCATAACTCCTGCAATACAAACAGCTTTTTCTTTATCAGCAATAACTATATCTGAATTTTTTAGTATTCTATTTTTGCCATCTAATGTTGTAATTTTCTCTTGTTCTTGCGCATCTCTTACAATAATTTTATCGCCTAGCATATCTTTATCAAAAAAGTGAAGTGGCTGACCATATTCGAGCATTACATAATTTGATATATCAACAACATTATTTATAGGACGCATACCATATGCCAATAATCTTCTTTTTATAAAGTCAGGAGAATCTGCTATTTTAACATCAGTAACCATCTTTGCAAGATAATAACTACATTTATTACTTTTTACTTTAAGAGAAAAGTGATTATTTATATTATCCTCTATTTCATTATAACTATCATCAGGCAAAGTTACCTTCTTATTTAGAATAGCTGCTATTTCATATGCAAAACCTATATGATAATAACAATCATTATTTCTATGCTTATGAATATCAAGCTCATAAAGTACTTGTTCAAGGCCCAAAGCTTTTATAGGATCTACACCTATCTTAATACTATTATCAATCTCTTCTACTCCTCTGTTATATGCCTCTTCTGTTTTTTCAGCTAGTCCTAACTCATACAAAGCACAAAGCATACCATTAGAAGTAACCCCTCTTATTTTACTTGATTTTATTTCAAAATCTCCAGGTAATTTAGCACCAACAAGAGCGACTATTACTTTTAGATTTTCTCTAACATTTGGTGCTCCACAAACTATTTGTAAAATCTCATTACCAACATCAACTTTGCAGACATGTAAATGATCACTATCTGGATGCATTTTGCATTCTATAACTTTTCCTACTACTAAATTATCAATATGATTAGTAATAACTTTTTCTATATTTATGCCAGCTCTAGTAATTTTTTTAGCAAGTTCTACTAAATCTTCAGATTCAATATCTATATAATCTTTTACCCACTCTAAATCAATCATCTTACTAAATCTCCTCTCTATCAAAAGACTTAACTTCTCTTAAATCAGTCATATAAAAAGTTCTAATATCTTGAATACCGTATTTTAACATGGCAAGTCTCTCAGCACCAAAACCAAAAGCAAAACCAGTCCAAATATTAGGATCATATCCACAATCTCTAAGTACGTTAGGATGTACAATCCCAGCACCTGCAACTGTAATCCAACCACTATGTTTACATATATTACAACCAGCACCATCACAATTAAAACAACTAATATCAACTTCAACTGAAGGTTCAGTAAATTGATAATAACTAGGTCTAAAACGAGTTTGTATTTTATCTCCAAATAATCTTTTTACTATAATATCAATAGTTCCTTTTAAATCTGATAAACTAACTTCTTTGTCAACTAGTAAACCTTCTATTTGCATAAACTGATGAGAGTGAGTGGCATCATCATCATCTCTTCTATACGTTTTCCCAGGACAAATCATCCTAATAGGATTCTTTCCATTATTAGACAACATAACTCTAGCTTGGACAGGAGAAGTTTGACTACGTAGCAAAATATCTTCCCCTTCTATATAGAAAGTATCTTGGGCATCACGAGCAGGATGTCCCTTTGGTATATTTAAAAGCTCAAAATTAAATTTATCTTCCTCAATTTCTGGGCCATCAACTACATCATAACCCATAGATATTAATAATTCTTCTATTTCTTCTACAATTTTCTCTAAAATATTAGGCGCTCCTGTCAAAATTTTAGTAGCTGGCAAACTAATATCTACTTCTTCATTTTTTAGTTTTGCATTCAAAATCAACTCATCAAAATATTTTTTCTTTTCATCATAAAAATTAATAAAGCTATTTTTTAGTTCATTAACTTTCATACCATATTCTTTTTTTTCTGAATTTTCTATATTTTTAATGTTTTGATTTAATTCTGTTATCAACCCTTTTTTACTTAAATATTTAATTTTTAACTCCTCTAATTCTTTTAAATCTTTTACATCATTCATATCATTTAATAATTCTTCTTTTACTTTTTTTATATCCATTTTTTTCTCCTATCTAAAAAATAAAAAGCTACAAATATAAGGACGAATAACTTCGCGGTACCACCTTACTTTATAGCTAACTATACACTTGAATCTTTTAACGCAAGAAATACGCTTATTATTAATAAGTACTCCTAAGACGAATTCATAAAGTTATTTTACTTACTTTCACCATACATAAGCTCTCTTCAAAAATAAACATTTATTACTACTTCTTAATCAATGCCTTTTTATTATATCACATAATTGTTAAACTGTCATCAATTCTTTTTCTTTTTCTTTAAATATATCATCAATTTTTTTATTATAAGTATTTACAAGATCTTGTATATCTTTTTCATATCCTTTTGAAATATCTTCAGATACTTCACTCTTCTCTATTTTTTCAAGGCATTCATGTCTTATATTTCTGACACTAACTTTAGCATCTTCACTAATTGATTTTACTTGTTTTATTAATTCTTTCCTTCTTTCTTCAGTAAGTGCAGGAATAATTATTCTAATATTTTCACCATCATTTGTAGGATTATATCCTAAATTTGCTTCAATAATTGCTTTTTCTATTTTTGATAAACAACTCTTATCAAATGGCTTAATAAGTAGTTGATTACCTTCTGGAACTGAAATTGTTCCTAGTTGTTTAAGCGGTGTCAAACTACCATAATAATCAACTTTTACTATATCTAAACTAGATGGATTAGCACGACCTGTTCTGACAGTTGTAAACCTCTTTTCTAAACTTTCAATAGTTTTTTCTAGCTTTTCTCGAGCATCTTTTATAATATCAAAATCCATTATCTTTCATCTCTCCTTGATAATATTATAATATATTAAATATATAAAATAAAGTTTTTTCTCTTAATTTTATTAACATTATAATTTATTGATTATTTGATAACATCATATTAGTTTTGAGACATAACCAAATATTAATATTTAAGATAAGACATTATCATAAATTAATCATATATGCTCAAATTTAAAAGTAAACGCAACTTTTTAAGGTTAAATGCAACTTAAAGTATGATGGCAAGTTAGTAACAAA